>NZ_JBGCCD010000014.1:0-139392 GCF_041262405.1 Lysinibacillus sp. RC79 | reverse complement strand
TACAGAATGGCAAATACCCGAAAGGGATATTGGCGTTCATCTAATAATCCAATCATAAATAGAGCCCTAAATAATAAATACTGGGAGAAACAAAAATTAAAAAGTCTCTCCCAAATCATTTTAAACCCATAAAACTTTCGAACCGCCGTATACGGAACCGTACGTACGGTGGTGGGAGAGGTCGACTAGTCAATTAATGGCTAGTCTCCTACTCGATTATAAAGTATGCTCTCCGGCAAAACGAGTGATTGATTTCCGTTCCAGCTGGGCGCTTTCCTGGGGGCGTCCGATGAGCCGCTTCGCTTCGCTCCAGGGTCTCGGGCCAACACGATGTTGGTCACGAAGGCGTTATCACAGGACGTGATGGTTTTAGCCTTCGTTCCACTATTGCTGATCCCCAAGGAGTCACCCAGCTTCCACTCCAATCAACTATTTCACATAGTATGTATTTTCTTGCATGGCACTCTAATTTATAGTTATAAAAAACTACAGCAAATGTTTTTTGTGCAAAAGCGAAGCATTAGCAGGTGTACAATTACGTACCTGTTATAAGTCGTCATAGTGTTCACTTTTAAAATGAATAGAAGTTATACGCTATCGCTGATTGGAGTGGAAGGCTACTCGACTCCCGTGGGAAAGCGAGACAGGCGAGACCCTGCACGGAGCGCAGCGGAGGAAGCGGTTCGACGCTCGCCCACAGGAAGCTCTGCTCTGCGCGAAAGCGAAGCGTCAGCGACAAATGTTTTATCTGTGCGAAAGCGAAGCGTCAGCAACAAAGCGAGTAGCCTGGAACGGAAATCAACCCTCGTTTTGCAAAGAGGAATAGTTTTTCAACAACATAAAAGGAAGCAACCATAAACACGGTGCTTCCTTTTGTTATTTTATTTATTGAATTAATTCATCAACATTTACATATGGCAAACCTTGAGAATCTGCAACGGCCTTGTAAACGAGATGTCCCTCTATAGTATTAACACCTTTTTTCAATGCAGCGTTTTCAACACATGCTTGTCTATAACCCTTATTCGCAATTTGAAGTGCATAAGGAATTGTATTATTTGTTAAAGCAATTGTTGATGTACGTGGTACAGCTCCTGGCATATTTGCTACTGCATAATGCACAACTCCATGTTTTACATAAGTTGGATCATCATGTGTCGTCACTCGATCAGATGACTCAAAAATACCGCCTTGGTCAATAGCAATATCGACTACTACTGAACCTGGTTGCATTGACTTAATCATTTCCTCAGAAACAAGCTTTGGTGCTTTAGCTCCAGGAATTAAAACTGCCCCAACTACTAGATCTGAGTTTTTCACTGATTCTGCAATATTATAAGGATTAGACATTAATGTTTGAACATCACGGCCAAACAAATCTTCTAATTGACGTAAACGCTCTGGGCTTAAATCAATAACCGTTACATCTGCACCCATTCCGACAGCTATTTTCGCCGCATTTGTTCCAGCTATACCGCCACCGATCACTGTAACTTTACCGCGTGGTACACCTGATACGCCGCCTAGTAAAATACCTTTACCTTCATGATTTTTCTCTAAGAATTGTGCACCAATTTGTGTTGCCATTTTACCAGCAACTTCACTCATTGGTGTTAAAAGAGGTAAAGAACCATTTGCTAATTGCACCGTTTCATATGCGATGCCTACAACTTTTTTATTTAAAAGTGCCTGCGTTAATTCAAGCTCTGGCGCTAAATGTAAATAAGTAAATAAGATTTGACCTTCATAGAAGTAATCGTATTCTGATGCTACAGGTTCCTTTACTTTCATGATCATTTCTTGCGCCCATGCTTCTTTTGCCGCCTCAACAATATGAGCACCTGCAGCAACGTAGTCTGCATCTGTGAAGCTTGAACCTAAACCTGCTCCAGTTTCAATGTACACTTCATGGCCTGCATTTGTTAATGTAACAACCCCTGCCGGTGTCATGGCTACACGATTTTCATTGTTTTTAATCTCTTTTGGAATACCAATCTTCATCTTCCCTATCCCCTTCCATTACCTAAAAAATAAGCACATTTTGTTACATACTCTTCGATGTATTGATGCACCCCTTGCATTTCCATATTACCAAACATAAACAAAAAATGCTTTAATTAAAATAATAATAGATAAAATTCCTAATATTCTTACAATGATAAATATTCCAACTTTATCAATCTTAGAGGTTTCCTGGAGAATGCCACGTAAGTAACAAAAAATATGCTTGTAATAGTAATATTTTTTTGTTTGTGAATGTAAATGCCTTCACTTTTTCACATTTTTTCTTCCGGAAAGTATTTCCTTTAGAAAATCATTTGGTATAATCAACATATACAAATCAGGGAGGTAATTCAAATGGCTAATAAATATAAAAGCATTGTAGTTGCAGTAGACGGTTCAAAGGAAGCTGAATACGCTTTTCGTAAATCGATTGACGTAGCAAAACGTAACGATGGTGCTGTATTAAACTTAGTAAATGTTATTGACACACGTTCATTCGCTGCAATCGAAGCATACGACCGTTCAATTGCTGAGCGTGCTCAAGCATTCTCTGAAGAGCTATTAAATGGTTACAAAAAACAAGCTGAAGAAGAAGGCTTAACAAATGTTAACCTCGTAATTGAATACGGCTCACCAAAAAATATCATTACAAAAGAACTTTCTAAAATTGTAGACGCAGACTTAATCATCTGTGGTGCAACTGGTCTAAATGCAGTAGAACGCTTCTTAATCGGTTCAGTATCTGAAGCAATTGTACGCTCAGCTAAATGTGACGTACTTGTAATCCGTACACCTGAAAATTAATTGTGTATTACATAAAAGGTATCCAGTTTTGGATACCTTTTTCTTATTGTTGAAAAACTATTATGTAATGATATTAAAGTTCCTATTAAATAATGTATGGCTCTTCTGCAAAACGAGGGGTTGATTTCCGTTCCGACTGGGCGCTTTCCTGGGGGCGTCCGATGAGCCGCTTGGGGCAACAGGATGTTGGTCACGAAGGCGTTATCACAGGAAGTGATGCTTTTAGCCTTCGTTCCTCTATTGCTAATCCCCAAGGAGTCGCCCAGTCTTCACTCCAATCAACCAATTGCACTAATTCTTTTATCGACAAATTAAAGAGATTGGGATATAAGTATATTTTTAAAGCAAAATTAAAAAATTTCACATTAGAAAAGCGCGAAAAATCAACGTTTCTATAATTGATTTCTCACGCTTTTTAAGGTTTTTGGCCAGTTTTGTCCTAGCCTCTTTTTTTACTTATTTCCCTTCTTGCCACATCTTCACTTTTTCAAAGAACATAGCAAGAGCTTGTTTATTTTGCATATTTGGTACTTTTGCTAACAGTACCTCTTTTGGAGCATTGAATTCCTTACCTTGCTTTTGTAAAATGACAATGCTCTTTTCAAGTGCTTTATTGGCGAACATTGTATCTGGCAATTGAATAATCGCTTGAATCCAAGCATGCTTTTGAATGTATTTATGCAGTTGTTTCGATTGCTCAGACTCAAAAAGATGGGTCGGTGCTAAGAAAAATAAGTAGCCTCCATCCTTCGTGTAATTAATGGACTGCTCAATAAATAAGTGATGTGCATAACTCATTCCTTCTGAAGCGCATAGTTCATAATCTAATGCGACATCTTCATTCGGATAATACCCGACCGGTAAATCACAAACAATAGCATCTGCAGGATTTACTAATAAATCTTGTAAAGTATCTTGACGGAATAAGGAAACTGGCTGCTCTGTCAAATCAGCTGTAGCAGCAGCTATACGAATAAGTAGCTCATCAACCTCTACACCTGTTGCTTCTATTTTTCCGTCTAATAAATTCATAACTGTTAATAGTAAATTTCCTGTACCTACCGCTGGCTCTAAAATGGAAATTTTTTCAGTCTCTAGACGTTCTGCAAATAGTTGCTCCACAAAATAACCAACTAATAATCCAAGAGTATCAGGTGTCATTTGGTGATTCGGTTGAGATCCTTTTCGCATCCCCTTTAAAACAGCAATTTGAATCGCTTTGCGCACATCTTCCTTTGTAGCACCATCTTGTGAAAAATTAACTTCCCCATCTAGCCATGCCTCTAAGCCATCTAAAATCCCCTCTAGCAATGTAACATTATGTTCTTTTTCTATCTTTTCAGCATGTTCATTTAGCATACCAAATAACTTTTCGATATTTTCCATATACAACTTCCTTTCACGCAGAAAAGAGCCGTGACAAAAACTTGTCACAGCCCCTTTGTCTAGTAATATCTTAGCCTAAAATCAATAAATTATGCTAGTACTTTGACAGCTGCAATTGCGGCTTCATAGTTTGGATGGTCTGTTGCTTCAGGAACATATTCCACAAATGTCACTTTGTCATTTGCATCCACAACAAACACCGCACGCGTTAGAAGGCGTAATTCTTGGATGTAGACACCGTATGCTTCACCAAATGAAAGGTCACGGTGATCTGAAACTGTTTGAACAGCATCAATACCTGCTGCACCACACCAACGTTTTTGAGCAAACGGAAGGTCAACAGATACCGTATAGATAACTACATTGTCACCTAAGTTTGCTGCTTCTTCATTAAAACGACGTGTTTGTGCATCACAAACACCAGTATCTAATGATGGTACAACGCTAAATAAACGAATTTTTCCCTCTGAACCTTTTAATGTAACAGGTGATAGATCATTCGCTAATACAGTAAAGTCTGGTGCTTTGTCTCCAACTTTTACTTCGTTACCTACAAGTGTTACTGGGCCATTCTTAAATGTTACTTGTGCCATATAAACGCCTCCTAATCATCATATGTACATAATATTACTAAATGGAGGGAATTAATTGCAACTGAGACAGCTTATCAAAAATAGTTTTGATAAAATCTTATCGCGCATGTAGGTTGATTTCCGTTCCGGCTGGGCGCGTCCGATGAGCAGCTACACTTGCGTTTCAGGGTTTCATCTGTGACGCTAATTCCCAAGGTTATTTTCTAACTAACCATCAATTACTACTATCAACAAAAATAAAGGGCTGTCTCACTGAAATGAGACAGCCCTAGCCATTATTCTTCGTTTTTTTCCTCTAGCTTTTCAGGTTCTAGTTTTTCCTCTAGAGGTACAGATTCAGTATTTTCCTCTTTGATCGGCAAAGATGGTTGCACAATATCTTTTTCAATATAAACTTTTTCATGAACGACTGTTGTATCCGCGAAAAAATCATGTAGACCTTGATTATTCGGTAAAATGGCTACGAGAATATAAAGTGGCATAAAAATGCTGTTGATGATCCGCCCTATCCAATCACGGAATAACACATCTGACCAAGTCAGCTTCTCATGCTTTAATGAAATAACACGTAATCCAAATATCATTTTCCCTAATGTTTGCCCAAAAAATTTCGTCATCAATACGAAATAGCTGTAATAAAAAATAGCGGATATAATCGAAATTGGTGCATACCATACTGTTTCAGATAATGACCAATCCATTAAATAAAAAATTGGGTTAACGAGAATTCCACCTATAGCTGTAATAACGAATCCATCTAATAAAAATGCCCAAAAACGTATCCAAAAGCCTGCCGTTTTTAACGCATAATTTTTATTCGTAATTGGCTTATCTATTAGGAAGGCATTCTCCATAGAGGGTGAACCTTGCATAACAATTTCATTGTTTGTCATTGTACTCCCTCCTTAGTTTTCGCCATATAAATACATCATTTTTGGTGCTTTATAATCTGCCATAATTTTCATCAACATTTTTTCCTCTGCTGACGGACCAAACATTGACCCAATCTTCATCCCAACATATGATTGCCAGCCACCCTCATCATATGAATACTCAAATAATTCTGCGTCCTCTAAACCAAAGTCTTTACGCAGTGCAGCAATTGTTGCTTCCTCATCACCAATCTCATCTACTAATCCCGCTTCAAGTGCCTTCTTACCACTAAGAATTCGACCATCGGCAACTTTTTTCACATTGACTTCAGACATATTACGCCCTTTTGCCACAATATGAATGAATTCCTGATAAGTTTCATTAATCATGTCTTGCATCATAGCACGCTCTTCCGGTGTCACTTCACGCATTGGACTAAGCATATCTTTATGTTCACCAGATTTAAACGTTTCATATTTAATACCAACTTTTTCTGCTAACGCCTGATAATTAATAGATTGCATAATGACACCAATTGAACCTGTAATTGTATCACGTTGCGCAAATATCTTATCTGCAGGTGCTGAAATGTAATAACCACCTGAAGCTGCCATCGAATCCATAGAAACATAGATTGGAATTTGTCGCTCTTCTTTAATTTTCAAAAGTTTTTTATAGATTTCTGCTGATTCTTTTACACCACCACCTGGTGAATTAACACTTAAAACGATACCTTCCACAGTTTGATCATATAAAATATTATCTAATTGATTTAAGAAAAATTGATGATCATAAGCAACTGGTTGCCATAATGTACTTGAGCCAACATCTTGAATCGCACCATCAACCTTTAAGTATGCAATACGTTTATCCATATCGCCACCTTCTTTAACCACTTCCATTACCGTCAAGTCGTTTCCAGCCACCAAGCTATCAAAATTGCTAAAGAAATCCGATTTAAATATTGCAAAAATAGTGTTGATCCCTAACGAGAATACTAATAGTACACCTGCAATTATTAAAGCAGTCCACCTTTTAACATTCATATTTTTCCGCCTCCTCATACGTTATACAATAGATATTCTAATTTGTTTCATACTTATTGCAATAATATGGCTTATCACCATAACATGGGTTGATCTATGTTCCGACTGGACTCTCGGGACAATAGAGTTTTTATGCGAAAGCGCAGCGTTTTCACAGGACGTAATGCTTTTAACCTTCGTCTCCTCTACTTGGCTTACTCCATGGTCTAAATCTATGACGCTAATCCCTAAGGAGTGCCAAGACTCCAATTAACTTATATACAAGTCACACGTTTTAACAAATGTCATTTCTTTTTACGGTGAGCCAATACTATGCAAAAGCTTTAACCTATTCAACCTATACTACATTATCTAATAAAAAAAAAAAATCAAAGTTCATAAACAAAGCAGGAACTTTGATTTTCGACATTAATTTCCTAGGAAATTAATGATGAATGTTAGAATGGGTTTTCTCTTGTTCACGTAATTCGACACGACGAATTTTGCCTGATGCAGTCTTTGGTAGCTCAGTAACAAACTCAATTGCACGAGGATATTTATAAGGGGCTGTTAAAGTTTTCACATGGCTTTGTAGTTTTTTAATAAGCGCTTCATCACCAACTTCTCCATCAGAGAGCACAACAAATGCCTTTACTACATTTCCACGAACTTCATCCGGACTCGCGACAACGGCAGTTTCTTTTATTGCTGGATGCTTCAATAACGCATCTTCTACCTCAAATGGGCCAATCGTATAGCCAGACGATATAATGACATCATCCCCACGTCCTTCAAACCAAAAATAGCCATCTTCATCTTTATATGCACGATCTCCGGTAATATACCATTCGCCTCTAAATTGTAAATTTGTACGTTCGGGATCGTTTAAATATTTTTTAAATAACGCGGGTGTTTCACAGTGAACAGCAATATCTCCAACTTCTCCGATTGCAACAGGATTTCCAAAATCATTGATAATTTCTACAGTATTACCCGGAGTAGGTTTCCCCATTGAGCCCATTTTAGACTCCATCCCTACCATTGTACCAACAAGTAATGTATTCTCTGTTTGTCCATAACCATCTCGTACTTGTAAATTAAAGACCTCGGAAAATACTTTTATCACTTCACTATTTAAAGGTTCACCCGCTGACACAGCCTGACGTATTGTACTTAAATTGAAATCTCGTAAATTTTCAAGCCCCGCCATAAATCGATATTCGGTTGGCGTGCAACACAGAATATTAATATTGAATTTTTCAAGCAGTGCAAGGTATGTTGCCGCATCAAAGTGACCTTTGTAAACAAATGCTGTTGCACCACTTCCTAAAGTAGCAAGGAACGGACTCCAAATCCATTTTTGCCAGCCAGGAGCTGCTGTAGCCCAAACAATGTCACCTTCTTGGACACCTAACCAATTTGGTGCAGTAGTTCGTAAGTGTGCGTAACCCCAGCCATGTGTATGTACCGCTGCCTTCGGATTGCCTGTTGTACCACTCGTGTATGCTAAAAATGCAATGTCTGTACTCTTAGTTGGTGTAGAACTTATATAGGTTGTTGGTTGGTTTTGCATTTTTTCAAGCAATGCCTGCCAAGATCCATGTGCATGACCAATGACAAATTGCTGTATTTCTTGTAAATTTTCCACATTATCAAATTGTTCAATATAAGGCTCAAATGCAATAACACCTTTTGCATTGGCATGATTGATTCGATATTCAATATCCTTCGTTCTCAGCATTTCTGAGCTAGGTATTATGGTTAAACCTGTCTTTAAGGCTGCAATATAGACGATATACGCTTCAACTGATCTCGGCACCATGACTAAAATAACATCACCTTTTTTTAAACCTTGAGATGTAAATACATGTGCTGCCTGATTCGCCTTTTCAAGTAAAGCTGTATATGTTATATACTGAATTTCCTCATCTTCGTTATAAACTACTAATGCATTTTTCGTAGAATCTTGTGCATATTTTTCAATTTCCTCTGAAATGTTATACCATTCTGGTGCGATTAAATCTTCTCTTTTCATGGCATGTGCCCCCTTTATTACGCTCATTATAAAACTCAATTTTTATCATTTTCAATGGAATTCACTCTAATTCATTAAAGTCGTGACAACTATCATGCTCTGCTATATGGCATCAGTCACGTTTTAGTTCTATCAATTTCAGCTTGGTGTAATTGTTGCTGTCGCTTCGCTTTCGCACAGAAAACATTTGTTGCTGTCGCTTCGCTTTCGCACAGAAAACACTTGTTGCTGTCGCTTCGCTTTCGCACAGAAAACATTTGTTGCTGTCGCTCCGCTTTCGCACAGAAAACACTTGTTGCTGTCGCTCCGCTTTCGCACAGATAAAAATTCCCTATTGAACACGAATGAATAATATGGTACATTTTGGACAACTAAAAGCATAATTGCAGGGGGACTCATTTAGAGTTGAGAAGGTAAAACCTGACCCTTTGAACCTGTTAGTTAATACTGACGTAGGGAGCAATACACATCTAATTACTGATGAAAGGCTCTTTTACGTGTTTTTTTTACACGAAAAAGGGCCTTTTTTGCACGCTTACGTCCATCCAAAAGGAGGACTTAAATTGATTTTTCAAACGATCCGTAAACAAAATCCACTTATTCATTGCATTACTAATTATGTTGTGGCTAATTTTCAAGCAAATGGCTTATTAGCAATAGGTGCTTCTCCAGTCATGGCTGATGACAGTCATGAGGTTGAAGAAATGGTCGCAATTGCCTCAGGTTTTTTGATAAATATTGGTACCCTTAATGAACGAATGAAAGAATCAATGTTACTTGCAGGAAAAAAAGCAAATGCTCTTGGCATTCCCGTTATTTTAGATCCTGTTGCTGCAGGTGCAACAACATACCGGAAACAAACGGTACAACAATTACTGGAGGAAATAAAATTTGCGGCTATTCGTTGTAATATTGGTGAACTTGCAGCTATTGCCAATGTAGAATGGCAACAAAAAGGCGTAGATAGTGGTAGTGGTTCCATTTCTTTAGAACTTGAGGCACAGCAAGTAGCTCAACTCTACAATTGTATTGTGATTGTGACCGGTGAAAAGGATTTTATTACTGATGGCGAACATCAGCAATGGGTTACAGGTGGAAATTCTCAAATGACAGAAATTACCGGAACAGGTTGCTTATTAAGTGCAATTTGTTGTGCCTCCTACGTCTCAGGAAAAAAACTATTTGACCAATTGGTAGAAACTTTATCGCTTTATAAAAAAGTGGCAGAGCGAGCCGCTTCTTCAACTCAATATATTGGCGATTTTCAAATTGCAGTATTGAATGAATTACATCGCCTTTCCAAGGGTGGTGAAGAATGATGCATATTGTAACGACAATTGCTGGTTCAGATAGTGGTGGCGGTGCAGGTATACAGGCTGATTTAAAAACATTTCAGGAATTAAAGGTGTTTGGAACGTCTGTTATTACAGCTTTAACGGCCCAAAACACACTTGGTGTATCGGATGTCTTACCAATTGAAGTTAGCTTTGTTGAAAAACAACTTATAGCGCTAGTCGAAGATTTTTCAATTAGTGCTGTTAAAACAGGAATGCTGTTTTCCTCCGAAATAATCCAATCAATTGCACAGATTTTAGCTGAAGTGAAAATTCCGCTTATTGTAGATCCTGTCATGATTGCAAAAGGTGGCGAAAGCTTATTACAGCAAGAAGCAATTGAGGCATTACGTAGTTTTTTGCTACCTTTAGCAACAATTGTAACACCGAACATTCCTGAGGCAGAAACCCTTTCTGGAAGGAAAATCAACTCTTTAACAGATATTAAAGAAGCAGCTCAAGTCTTATTACAAATGGGCGTTCAATGCGTCATTATTAAAGGCGGTCATTTAGAGGATCAATGTTATGCTACTGATTATGTATTTTTTCAAGACGGTCGGTCATTTTCCATGCAGTCTACACGTATTGCAACAAAAAATACGCATGGGACAGGCTGTACGTTTTCCGCTGCATTAACTGCCTTTCTTGGTCGTGGACTACCTCTAGAAGAAGCGATTGAGGAAGCTAAAAAATTTATTCAATTAGCAATAACGCATGATTTATTTATTGGTAATGGCCATGGTCCAACAAATCATTTTGCCTATCAAAACTATAAGGATTCTTGCGAGGTGATCATTCATGAAACGTGACGATCTACAGCTATATTTTATTATGGGTACAGATAATGTTTTCAAACAAGATCCAATAAATGTTTTAGAGAAAGCTCTCCAATCTGGAGTTTCCATGTTTCAATACCGTGAAAAAGGGCCAAATGCACTTACTGGGAAAGCCTATGAAAATTTTGCTCGGAAATGTCAAAAGCTCTGTCAGCAGTATAATGTTCCGTTTATCGTCAACGATGATTTAGAGCTAGCTATAAAACTTAGAGCGGATGGTGTTCATATTGGACAAGAGGATTTTCCTGTGTCGAAGGTACGTAAAAAAATTGGCAACATGATTCTAGGTGTTTCTGTTCACTCACAAGCTGAATTACAAACTGCTCTACAATACGGTGCTGATTATGTAGGAATTGGTCCGGTTTTTTCAACCACTTCTAAAAGCGACGCCAAACCACCTAGTGGAACTGATTTTTTACAGCAAGTTCGGATACAATATCCGGAGCTTCCTATCGTTGCGATTGGAGGCATAAATTGCTGGAATGCACATACGGTATTTAAAGCAGGTGCGGATGGAATAGCAGTTATTTCTGCCATTTGCGAAAGTGAAGATATTTCAAATACAGTCTCTACATTTAAATCATTTGTAGGATAAAGTGAAACTTTAAACAGTGGGAGGGTCTTTACCCCACTGATTATTAGTCTTCACCAATCGGGTTTTTACTGGCAGTTAGCCCCACCTATTTCTTTGCACTCCTTGAATTGAAATGGGAGGACCTGACGCTTCTCTTTTGATATAGATAAATTACTGCCTGTTAATACGGGATAAAAAATAAACAATTTAAACAAACTAAAACCAGTGCCTTTTACGGTCACTGGTTTTAATTTTATAATTGCTGATTAAGCAATTATTGGTTGCTGTTTGGCATGCCTTTTAATTGAGATTCTGCCATTTGTACAAGACGTTTAGTGATTTCACCGCCAACGGAACCGTTAGCACGAGCTGAAGCGTCAGCTCCTAATTGAACACCAAATTCTTGTGCAATTTCGTATTTCATTTGATCTAGCGCTTGTTGTACACCAGGTACTGCAAGCTGGTTTGAACTGCGGTTTGTGTTGTTCGCCATGTGTCTCACCTCCTTGTGAATATAGAATGTGCGATATTAGATTTTTAATACAAAAATTTTATCGGTAAATTGTACCTGTAAAGGAAATGAACAAAAAAAGCCGACTCAAGACTTTTGAGTCGGCTCGTTAGCTTAAGAAATCGCAAGCTTCTTCTATAAAAGATCTGCAAATTTATCGGCTTCTTGCTCTTTTTTCGGGAAAATATAGACTTCACGGTTTTTCACTGCTCGTTCGATTAGTTCATCAAAATCCGAGAAGCTTTCATAGTGCTCAACCTTTTCAAGCTTTGGCTTTGTTTTTGGACTTGCTGGAGTAAAAATTGTACAGCAGTCTTCGAATGGCTGGATAGACGTTTCGTATGTGCCTATTTTCTCTGCAATATCGATAATTTCTAATTTATCTGATGAGATTAATGGACGTAAAATTGGTGTGTTAGTTACGGCATTAATAGCTGTTAGACTTTCAAGAGTTTGACTCGCTACTTGACCAAGACTCTCACCTGTAACAATAGCTAGTGCACCAATTTCTTCACGTACTTTATCAGCAACTTTTAGCATCATACGACGAGTTGTTGTCATCGATACATTAGAAGGTACTTTTTCTTTAATAAGAACTTGAATTTCAGTGAAAGGAATTACATGTAATCGTATATTAGCTCCAAATTTTGTTAATTCATTAGCAAGTACCTTTACTTTTTCCAATGAATTTTGGCTTGTATACGGTGGGCTAAAGAAGTGAATCGCTTCTAAGCGCACTCCACGTTTCATCATTAAATAACCAGCAACAGGACTATCTATACCACCAGAAAGCATTAATAAAGATTTACCATTAGAGCCTACAGGCATTCCACCTGCACCCGGTATAACTTGTGCCATCATATATGTTGCATCATGACGCACCTCTACACGAAGTTCGATATCAGGCTTCTTCACCTTTACTGATAAATTTTGATATTGTGGTAATACATAACCACCAATTTCGCGTTGAATGGCATGTGATTCTAACGGAAATGTTTTATCTGTGCGCTTTACTTCTACTTTAAAAGTAAGCTGCTCATTTTTAAATGTATCCATAATTGTTATTGCCAGTTTTTTCATGGCCTCCATGTCTTTTTCACATGCTGCCACTGGACTAAATGATTGGATACCAAAAATTTTAGGTAATCCTTTTAATAGCACGTCCATTTGTGTTTCATTTTGAATGGCTATAAACATACGATCGCGCTCTGTACGAATGTGTAAATGTCCTAAATCCGCAAACGCATGACGAATGTTCTCTCGTAAACGACGAATAAAATCCATCTTGTTACGACCTTTTGTAGAAAGCTCTCCATATCGAATTAAAATTTCTTTCCAAATCATGATTTAAATTCTCCTTTAAGTTCCATCAATACTTCATCTAATACTTGTTTAAACTTTACTATATCTTCATTTGTTACATGCGCGCCAAAACTTATACGAATAACACCCTTTTTAAAGTGCTCATCGATATTTAGAGCTTCAACAACATGGCTTGTTTTTGTCTGTTTCGATGAACAAGCACTCGATGTCGAGACAATTACATTGCGTTTTTGCAACGCATTTATAATGACTTCACCTTTTAAATCACGAATACTAAAAGATAAAATATGTGCCGCTCCTTGTGGTGTTGATAAAATATGAACTACATCCCCATATCCACGTAATTGCGTGCATATTTCTTCATACCATTGACGGTATTTTTTCGCACGGTCATTCATCGTCTCGACTGCTATTCGGGCTGCTTTGGATAAGGCTACGGCTTGCGGTACAGCTACTGTTCCACTACGTAAACCAAACTCCTGTCCTCCACCAAGTGCATACGGTTGCCATTTCATTTTTTTACGGAATGCTAGTACACCTGAACCTTTAAAGCCGTGAATTTTATGGCCAGAAATTGAAATACAGTCTGGTCCCTCATCATCGTTAAATGATATTGCTAACTTTCCAAAGCTTTGTACAGCATCAACGTGAAAAGATGCTCGACTCGATTCATGAATAATTTTTGCAGCTTCAAAAATTGGTTGGATAGCACCCATTTCATTATTTACATGCATCATACTTACTAAAATGGTATCGTTGCGCACTTTTGTGCGAAGCTCCTCTAAAGAAACAACTCCATTTTTGTCTACTCGCAAGTATTCTACGTCAAAACCCTCTTGCTCAAGTTGCTTAACAGATTCTAGAACAGATGGATGCTCAATTTCAGTTGTTAAAATATGATTTCCTTTATGTGTATTGCTACGTGCTAAACCAAATATAGCCGTGTTATTGGATTCAGTACCACCTGATGTAAATAGCACATTTTTTGCTTCTGTCTGTAAAATATCTGCTACTTGCTCACGTGCACGCTTTAACAAGTCGTTTGATTCAACACCCATTGCATGAATGGAAGCAGGATTGGCATAATACTGCTCATTCACTACCATAAATGCTTGCATAACCTCTTTTAAAGGTTTTGTTGTTGCACTGTTGTCTAAATAGATTGTATTAACTTCCATTAATATTCACACACTTTCAAAACGTTGATTTAACGGTATTTATCATAACGCAATCTTCAGCAATTGACTACTAACTTTAAACAATTATCCTTATTTATCACTTATTTGTTTGCTTTTAATGTGAAAAACCACCCATTATAGAGTGGCATATTAAAATTTACTATGAACGTTTCCTGAGTATAAAAATTTGGGTTTTGCATTGTTAGGCTTATTACTATAACGTGAGGTTGATTTCCGTTCCGGCTGGGCGCTTTCCTGGGGGCGTCGGGGCAACAGGATGTTGGTCACGAAGGCGTTATCACAGGACGTGATGCTTTTAGCCTTCGTTCCCCTACCCGCTTCGCTCCAGGGTCTCATCTGTGACGCTGATCCCCAAGGAATCGCCCATCCTCCACTCCAATCAACTAATATACATGACATATGCTTTAAATAAATGCCATCCTCAACTTTCAGCGACCATATTTAAACTATATTTCAACACCGTATTGAAGGCGAATTTCACCATTATAAACCCTAGTCAACACGCTTGTTTTTAATCTTTCTTCATTGTTATAAATTCAGTTGAAGCTGTGAATTCCATGACTTTTTCAAAGCCTAATTTTTCATATAGATGAATTGCTCTTGTATTAAATGTAGCTACTGTTAAACGAATAGGACTATGATTTTTTTGTTGTAGCTGATTTAAGATAAATGAAAAAAATTCTGAACCATAACCTTTTCCTGTTAGCTCAGGCTTCATCCCTATTCCAACATCAATGCACTCGTCTAAATACGCACCAGAGTCATATCCTTTAGGTACTTGTGCAGATGTTCCTGTACAGAAAAAACCGACTAGCTCTTCTTGATCATTGACAATTGAATAGTACGGATTTTCAAGAAATTCTTTTAGAGATTCGTCGCATAGTTCATTATTATAAAAAACATATGGTTCTTCATACTTCCAATTCAAAATGTCCGTCGCATAAACTTCATTCATTTCCTTAATATAAAATTGCATTATGAACACCTCTATTTTTCATCGTTTCTAAACAAAAATTGGGATGAGGCATAATGTGAAGCTTCCGGTCACTTTTATGTCTAAGAGCACACGCAAACGTCCGAAAAAATCGTATGAATACCCCAACAAACAAATTGGCCTTTTAATAATAAAGCTGTCTAAAAAGTAATAACTATACCTTTTAGACAGCTTATGTAATTTTTTATTATACTTGACTATTTTGTTATTGTTTCTTCTGCTACAAGTTCTTGAATTCGCTTTAAAGCTCCTGGCTCCATTTCTTCAACTGCCGTTCCAGCCTCTTCTAATGCCTTGGAATAGCGGAATTGATTGAAGGATTTTTCTGCTTCTTTTAAACGAGTATGCAATTTTGGATTTGTTGCACGATGACGATTACCATACTGAATAATACGTTCAATTAGCATTACATTTTCAATCAATTCATGTGCCTTCGCTTTTACATCCTCTACACAAAGTGTTGCAGCATTTAAATTATTATGAACTGTTCCCATGTTGAGAGGTACCTCTTGCAGGCTTTGCATTACTACATAAATATGCTCTGCTGCCTCATCTAGACGGGCATCCATCTCTTCAGGAATACCTGGAATATTAGCCTTATTCAATAGACGATCTGTTTCTTGTAATGTTTTCTTTAAGTTTTCTACTTGCGTGCGAGCCTTGTTTTCATCAATTCGTAGCTTCTTCATCGTATTTGACAAATGGCCTTGCTCCTCATGAATACCTTCAAGCTCCTCGTTAATTTCAATCAATTCTTCCTGCAAACTTGAGTATGCAGATTTTTCCTCTCTAACACGCATCGCCAATAAGTCATAGCGACGTTGTAAAGCCTCTAATTGCTTTAATGCAGCTTTTGGAATTTCTGCATCTTTTTCATTTAAACGATAGCTTCGCTGCACAAAGGTTGCTTCATCACTTACTAATCTTGTTGAACCAATAACATTGGTGATTGAACTTAATAAACGATCACAATTTTGGTCAACATAATTTTTAGCAATAACCTCTTTTTCAAGCAAATCGTAATAATGATCAATCTCTTCATTTATTTCAGCAACACGCGGTTTAACAACAGTTAAGTTAAGCTCTGCTAATTCATTTTTTAATGTCGTAAATTCTTCTTCAAATTTATCAAGCGCTACAGTTAGCTCTAAATGCTGTAAATAATAGGATTGCTCTTCCATTTCCCGCTGGCCACTACGTAATTCTTGTACCGCTCCTGGTAGCTTTACTTGCAATTCAGTCAAAATTGTTGGGACATCATTTATGTATTCAAATGTCTGCTGTGACTCTTGGTTCAAGCCAATAACAATTTCTCTTGCCTGTAAATAATTCCCTTCGCTAGTAAGCACATCGAATTCCTCAAACTTTTGAACAAACGTCTCCAGCTTTTTCTCCAGAGCTGGTAATGCTATACCAAATGAATGTTGGTGCGCTAACAATGTTTTACGTGCAGAGCGATAGTATTCTTTTAATTGTTCAATTTCAATACGATTTTTTTCTTCGCTGCCAATTAATTCATTTAGTTCTTCTAAGATTTTATCTTTATTTTGTTCACACTTTTGAATGTAATCTTCTATCTCACGTTCAATTAACGTTGCTTTATTAAAACGTAGTCTATTGATTTGATCCTCTGCGTCAAATAAAAGTGAATCAATTTTTGTCATATGTACATCGATGACTTCATCCCAACTATTACGCCATCGTTCAAACATCTCTTCCGTTTCACCGTTCATGTTTAAAGATTTAACTTTTGAAATTTCCTCATTTATGGGATTGTTTTGTATTTGTGATTTTTCATTTTCAAGTTTAGCAATGATTGTTGTATGTTTTCGTCGCATCATAAATCCTACTATAGCTAAAATTAATAGTAGGATAACCGGAATGATGATATACTCCATCGTAAGCCTCCTATTCTACAATAAACGAATTGGCTAGTTGTATTTATTATATACTATGTTATCGCCTTTTGTACTAAAATTTAGTGTTTTTTGTGTATATACGCCTTTCAAGAATAATACCTACTTAATTTTTGAACAATTGTCGCAAATAGAAGTGTTATTATCAATAGCTAAAGGAGTGGTTATTTTATGAAATATGACGGCCATGTTCATAGTCCATATTGTCCACACGGTACTTCTGATTCATTTAAGCAATATATTGAAAAAGCTATCTCCCACAACTTTACAGATATCACCTTTACAGAACATGCACCATTACCATTGAATTTTGTTGACCCTACACCACAGCAAGATAGTGGTATGAATCCAGAATTTTTAATGCCTTATTTTGAAGATTTACAGCGCCTTCAAAAGGAGTATGCACAAGACATCCGCATTCATATAGGTCTAGAGGTTGACTATATTCAAGGCTTTGAACAAGAAACTCGTCAATTTCTTAATACATATGGACACTTTTTAAATGATTCTATTTTATCGGTCCATTTTTTACAATGGCAAAATACCTTTGAATGCATTGACTTTTCTCCAGAAAGTTTTATGGCTTTTTCAAAAAAAGTGGGCTCTATCGAACAAGTGTATAATTTATATTATGATACCGTCCTACAATCCATTAAAGCAGATTTAGGGCAATACAAGCCTAAGCGCATTGGGCATCCTTCACTTATTCACAAATTTCAATTAGCACATATGGTGAAAATTGATGATTCTGCGCGGATTCGAGAAGTTTTAGATTTAATGAAGGAAGAAAGCTATGAGCTAGATTTAAATAGCGCTGGTTTAAGTAAAACATATTGTCAGGAACCTTATCCACCATTTTCCTTTATCGATTATAGTAAATCTATTGGGCTACCCATTGTTTTCGGTTCAGATGCTCATACTGTTGCTGATTTACATCAACACTATAATGTTATATATCCAAAATAAATAACTTTCAAACGGGGTGCTTTTATGTTTACACAAATTAATTATGATGGGCCAATTGCCGAGCAATATGATACTTTAGCAAAACAGTTAGATGCTCTGCTTACAGGAGAGAGCGATCGCATTGCTAATTTAAGTAACGCCTCTGCATTACTAAATCAATTTCTGCCAAACATTAACTGGGTCGGTTTTTATGTATTACAGGAGGAGGAACTTGTATTAGGGCCATTCCAGGGCTTACCTGCCTGCGTCAGAATACCAATCGGACGCGGCGTTTGCGGAACAGCTGTAGGCAAAGAAGAAACAATAGTGGTAAAAGACGTACATGATTTTCCAGGGCATATTGCCTGTGATGCCGCGTCCCAATCCGAAATCGTTATTCCCTTGATAAAAGAAGGACAGGTCATCGGTGTTCTTGATATCGACAGTCCAATCGTAAATCGTTTTTCTAAGGAAGATCAAGAAGGGTTAGAGCTATTCGTAAAAACCTTAGTCCCCCATTTATAAAAAAATGCCCTAAAATGATTTATTGTCATTTCAGGGCATTTCAGCGCATAAGGCTGACGTTTTATTTTCAAAAACATCTGTTTACTTTTATTACATTATGAATTTGTTAGATAGGATCGATCATGAATACAAAAACGATTTTTACCACTGTTTTTCGCTTCATAAAGCGCTGTATCTGCATGAAGGAAAACAGATTGAAACGCTGGACGGTACTGTTCATCCCATGTTATGAGACCTGCTGAAATTGTCACCTGAGGATCTGTTGTACTTGGAATTACTGCAACGATTGCTGCTGCTAATTCGATTGCTTCTTTCTCATCAATATTTGGAATATACACAGACATTTCTTCTCCACCCCACCGTGCACAAATACCACGAGTTCCAATTGTTTCTTTTAACCGGGATGCAATTTGCATAAGAATCTTATCACCAATTTGGTGACCATACGTATCATTAATGCGTTTGAAATTATCAATATCAATGAGTAAGAACATTCCTGATTGATCATTTTTAAGTGACTTTTCTACGTACTGGTCTAAATAACTTCTTGCGTACAATTTCGTCAAATGATCCAAATCTACCATTTCCTGAAGTTGATTTCGTAATATTGAGTTTGCAATTGCTAAAGAAGAGTGATGGATTAATGATTGCATTAATTTAAAGCTGTCAAATGAAAAGAAATATGGCTCCTTGTGTAACACAATACTAAAGCCATTAATTTTTTCTTCCATTAAAATCGGGATTGCCATAATTGAACGATATTCAATTTGATATGGGGTTAATCGGCTGAAATCGGCAATAAATAGTGGATCATTGGTATTTTCAAAATGTTGTTCAACATGTTTTATATATGTTTGACCCTTTTCTACATTGAATAAAGCAGTACTAGCATCCGTCACTTTAAAGGTGTCATTATATTTAAAAGCGAAACAAACTTCCATTGGTTGAAAAGATTTCATTAACTGTTTTTGAAGGAAAAGTAACATTTCATGAATGTCAATCCTCATATTTAAACGATGCGATGTTTCATTGATGAGTTGTAAATCACTTACTAGGCGATGTGATTGATGATATAATTTTGCATTTTCAAGCGCATTTCCTGATGTTTGTGCTAGCATTCGTACAAAGTCTTTTTCAGTCGTTGAAAAAAGATATGTTGTAGGTGCACTTACTTGTAAAATACCATAAATAGCTTGTCTCCCTTTTATAGGGGCGTTTAATAATCGACAATTTAAATCGCTAGCAAGCTCCGTTGTCAGATCTCCTGAGACAAAAGCCTCAATAGTTGCAGGTCTTTCAGATAAGTAATCAAAAAGCTTAATATCGATAGTCGTATGGCGGTCTTGATCATTCGATAGTATAAGCTCCACATTAAACTCTGGGAAATTATCCTTAATATTTTTTAAGACATTTTCTAAAATTAAATCAATATCCATAGTGGAATGAAATAAATCTGTCATATTATACAATTTTCTATATTGGTCTTCATTCACTTTTACTTCAAAATTTTCTCTAATCAACTGAAGAACCTTTGTAAGCGTTTCGACAAACTTTTCCCCGTAATCCGAAGTCATAAAGTCTGTCCATGCATCGGTTGCCTCGACGAGTAGCACACCAATTGGATTCTTGCCTTCTGCTTGGAAAAGCACCATATCTGTCATCGTCATATAGGCGTCTTTTTCTTTTAATATATAGGGAATTTTCACCATCTTCTGTTGATAAAAGCTAGCTTCAATCATTAACCATGACACAGCATTTAGTTTTGTTTCAATTGTTACAGTAGCCATCTCTTCAATCGGTATTAAAGAATTACCTTCGAAACCGAGAAATGCCACATTTACAATTCCAAAGCGCTTCTTTAGACACTGTTTCAATGGGTTAAAATACCCATTAAAACCAGCTTGTTCCTTAGAACTCACCCAAATGCTTAAAACATCTGATTTTATATATTTTAGCGTTTGTAAATGGTCTGTCATGAAATCACCTTTTCTATATAACGTCCAAATCAATTACTATTAACTTATAGTATATTATACATAATTTGTGTCATTTTGACTATGTTATTCTATTTCACTTTTACATTTTACATATTACACTGTATCATTAACTATTCCTGAATATCGAAAAATGTATAGAGAGGAAATTTTTACTATTATCCTTTTTTCGAAAATAGTTAGTCTAATAATTGACGTCTATGTAATAAGCAGTTACAATGAATTTTGTGTAAAATAAACGCAGCAGTGGTATGAGCTTATTACTGTATTTTATTCCTCTATTTTATTTAGTATAACTAAACAGATTCAAATAGATGGTGTATCGCGTAACCTAACGGCTGCATAGGCGAAAATACATGAAAATAAAATGCGTATAAGAATGGGTACTACTGGTTTTTGTTTTACAACAAAAAAACCAAATTTAAAGGAGGAGACAACAATATGTCTCGTTATACAGGTCCATCTTGGAAATTATCACGTCGTCTTGGTATCTCACTAAGCGGTACAGGTAAAGAAATCGAAAAACGTCCTTACGCACCAGGTCAACACGGTCCAAACCAACGTAAAAAATTATCAGAATACGGTTTACAACTTCAAGAAAAACAAAAACTTCGTCACATGTATGGCATGAACGAACGTCAATTCCGTACTCTATTCGACCGCGCTGGTAAAATGAAAGGTGTTCACGGTGAAAACTTCATGGTTCTTCTTGAAACTCGCCTTGACAACCTAGTTTACCGTTTAGGTTTATCTCGTACTCGTCGTGGATCTCGTCAATTAGTAAACCACGGCCACATCTTAGTAGATGGCAAACGCGTTGATATTCCTTCATACAGCGTAAAACCAGGTCAAACGATTTCTCTTCGTGAAAAATCTCAAAACCTTGCAGTAGTAACAGAAGCAATCGAAGTAAACAACTTCGTACCTGACTACTTAACATTTGATGCTGACAAAAAAGAAGGTACATTCACTCGCCTTCCAGAGCGTTCTGAATTATCAGCTGAAATCAACGAAGCATTCATCGTAGAGTACTACTCTCGTTAATTACTTACGGTTCTTAAACCTCGCAACCTTGTTTATACAAGTGTTTGCGAGGTTTTTGCATATAATCAGATATTCGGAAACAATCAAATATAAAAATCCTAGAAACCTTGTAAGATTAATGGCTTCTAGAATTTTTTTCATCGCTAATTTTTTAAACGATAGCTGTTGTAGTTGATTTTGATACAATTTCCTTCTCCAACTTTTTTCGTTTAGTTCGCAATAAAAGCCCTACCATTAGGTAAAAAATTGTAGTAATAATGCCTGCCGTTGGAGAAACAAGAAATTCTTTTCCCTGAGCAATTTTGATATAGCCATCAAGAATAAGTGGATTCACAAGCGCATCTTCTGTCATATGCATAAGGACAAGCGGCCAAATACTTTTTGTCATTAAATAAATTTCTGTATACATTACTGTCCAGCAAATCATCGTCACAATACCTATCAACGCAAATAGCCACCTATTTACAGGAAGTACACTAAAGATATCACTTTCTGATAAGAACACTAAAAAATACGGGATATGCCAAGCTCCCCAAACACCACCAACAATAAAATACAACCAAAAGTCATTTACTTTTAACGATGAAAGTTTACTCGTTAAATAACCTCTCCAAACCGATTCCTCAAAAAAGTTTTTAACAAATTGAAGCAGTAAACCACCAGCAAAAACTGAAACTAATGCATCTAAATTAAAATTTGAAAAATCCATCCAGCCAAATATATTGCTTAATAGCAAAACTATAAAAGTGATTATGGGATAGACTAGGAGCGAAACAATATACCATTTTATGTTGCCTTTCAAATTTGGCCATAAGCCTATATCTCGCCAACCATCTCCTGCAAATGCACGTAACAGTATAGTTGTCAGTAACGGAAATACTAGCCAAATCCCCATCCCAAGTGTGTCTCCTTTAGGTTGTTCAGGGATAAAGCGATCTACAAAAACACCAAGCCAGCCACATAGTAAAACAACAACTATAAAGATTATTAAATTCCGTTTAGTTTTCATTTTCAATCCTCCTTCCTGTTTTCAAGAATCGAAATAACCCACATTGTATTAGGACAAGGAGTTTCGGGATGTAGTGCAATGTATTGGGCGATTCCTTGAATAGAACACCAAAATGCTACCGCAAGTGCTTCAGCATTTTCCTGTTTAATTTCACCTAGCAATTGCCCCTTCTCTATTAATGGAATACTCTTTTTTATTAATTTATCTGCTTCCGTAAGCATTTCTTTTAAATCTTCCGACAAGGAATCCAGATGTTGTGCATTCTCCATTAGTACAAACATTTTTGCTGCAGACGGGTTGGTACTGATCATGTTAAACAAATCCGTAGCAGCCGCTGTAAATATAGCTAATGGTGATTCATTAGTAAAATTAAAATCCATCTGAAGTCTTTCACAACCTATGCGAATTAGCTCTTCATAAAGCTTTTCCTTAGAGTCAAAATAATGAAAAAGCAACCCCATGCTCATATCAGCAGCTTTAGCAATATCAGCAACTTTCGTTTCACCATACCCCTTTCGAATAAACAAATCTAATGCAGATTGTAAAATTAAAGCTCTTCGTTGCTCTTTTTGTTCATGTCTAATCGACATTTTCCCCATCCTTTTATTGAAAATATTTTCATTGAAATATTATTCAATAAAATTGCAAATATACCTACAAAGTGCCTAAATAATAAAAACTTCAATAAGTTTTCATTCCCGTTTGTAAATATCAATAAAAAAGGAACCTTTTATCTTTATGGAAGTCTAAATACAAAATATCGAAATACAGGAGGAAATAATGGGGGTTTCTGAACTTACTGTGATGGTTTTAATTTATAGTGGGATCATGATTTTTTTCTTAGTACCCTTTAAAAAGCATCAAAGCAAGGAAATTAAGCGTCCAATTACTTTTAAAGAAAGTCTACAGCATATCACTTTTCATAAAAAGGCTTTACTAGCTCTCCTTTTATTAGGCTTTTTGTTAGTAGCTATTTGGTTCGGTTATGAACAGGAGGTATATCATGTTAATGCTCACAGTGGTTATCCTCCTATAAGTACAGATTCAGAAGCAATTTTCTTTATGTGCGCAATAATAGGATATACGGTCATTCTTTATTTTCTTCTTGCATTATGCATTTCCTTAAACATTTCAAAAAGAAAGAGAGTTTATTTTTAAATATTCTGTAAATTATGACGATTTTATGTACTTTAAAATAGTAATTACACATTTAAAAAACAACATAATTACTACTATTATATTAAAAACAAATTATCAGTTATTTACTATTCAATACTTCTTTAAAATAGAACACATTTCCAAAAAATATATTTTATTTTCATAGGAAAACAATTTTCAAACCGTTTTAAAATCAATACTCCTAGACAATTCAAGCTTCCTTCAACCAAAAAACAAAGCTAACTTTTTTGTGAAATAATAACACGATTAAAATTAACAATTTTAATAAAAATACGAGTTGAACTTTCACAAAAAATAGAATACTATGAATTTCGAAAGGTGGTTCGCCATCATTCAAGCAATAACAATTATTTTAAAGGGGTTGGAAATATGTCAGACGTTCTAAAGCAATTTGTTATGCCGAAAACAAACTTATTTGGACCTGGAGCAATTCAAGAAGTTGGTAAACGCTTAAATGATTTAGAAGTGAAGAAGACATTAATCGTAACAGATGAGGGCTTACACAAACTAGGTCTCTCTGAACAAATTGCTAACATCATTATAGCTGCTGGAATTGATGTAGCAATTTTCCCGAAAGCAGAACCGAATCCAACAGATCAAAACATTGAAGACGGGATTGCAGTGTACCATGCTGAAAACTGTGATTCAATCGTTTCTCTTGGAGGAGGTAGCGCACACGATGCAGCAAAAGGTATCGGACTTATTGCTTCGAATGGTGGACGCATTCATGATTACGAGGGCGTTGACAAATCAGAAAACCCACTAGTTCCATTAATCGCTATCAATACAACTGCTGGTACAGCAAGTGAAATGACTCGCTTTACAATTATTACGGATACAACTCGTAAAGTGAAGATGGCTATCGTGGACAAACATGTTACTCCACTACTATCGATTAATGACCCAGAGCTAATGATTGGCTTACCTCCTGCTCTAACGGCGGCAACTGGTTTAGATGCATTAACACATGCAATCGAATCATTTGTGTCGACAAACGCAACTCCAATTACTGATGCATGCGCAGAAAAAGTACTTCAGCTAGTTCCTGAATATTTACCACGTGCCTATGCAAACGGTGCAGATTTAGAAGCACGCGAGCAAATGGTTTACGCACAATTTTTAGCAGGCATGGCGTTTAATAATGCATCACTTGGCTATGTACATGCAATTGCTCATCAATTAGGTGGCTTCTATAATCTACCACATGGTGTATGTAATGCTATTTTATTGCCACACGTTTGCCGCTTTAACTTAACAGCACGTACTGAGCGTTTTGCAAAAATCGCTGAATTGTTAGGCGAAAACGTTGAAGGATTAAGTAAACGTGATGCTGCTGAGAGAGCAATTGTAGCAATTGAAAATCTTTCTAGAGATTTGAACATTCCAAGTGGCTTCCGCGAATTAGGTGTGAAGGATGAGGATATTGAAATCTTAGCGAAAAATGCAATGTTAGATGTATGTGCTGCAACAAACCCACGTAAAGCAACTTTAGAAGACATTAAACAAATTATTACAAATGCGATGGGCCCTGTAGCGAAAAAAGAAGAATCACTCGAAGCTATCGCACTTTCTTAATAAGTAATCAAAAGGCATGTCTTTGCAGGCATGCCTTTTTTGTGGTCAGCATTCAGGCATTGTATATGACCTCAACACTCGCTATACTTTTCTTAAAAAGAATGGGAGATATGAAGATGCGTTTAATCTCAATTTGTCCAAGTAATACCGAGCTTGTTGCTTATTTAGGCCTGACTGATCAGCTTGTCGGTGTCGATGATTTTTCGGATTGGCCATTAGCAGTAAACGACTTACCTCAGCTTGGCCCAGATTTATCAATTAATATGGATGCATTAGAAGCATTACAGCCTGATCTTGTACTCGCATCCTTAAGTGTCCCCGGCATGGAAAAAAATATTGAAGCGTTACAAGCTAGAAATATTCCCCATATTGTTTTTAATGCTAATTCATTAGAGGAAATCGCACAGGATCTCCATACTTTGGGTAAAGCTTGTGGAGTTGAAGGGCGTGCCAAAAAAATTGCCGAGGAATATTTACAATGTATCGATCGTCTTCGCACAGTTGCTCAAACGATTCCTAAAAAACCTACTCTCTATTGGGAGTGGTGGCCAAATCCTATCTTTACGCCAGGTAAAATAAATTGGCTAACTGAAATTAGTGCCATTGCTGGTGGGGAAAATCTGTTTCAAGATGTAGAATTAGCAAGCGTGCAAACCGATTGGGCAGATGTAGTAAGGCGCGACCCAGACTATATTATGATGGCTTGGGTAGGAGTTGCCTTTGAGCGTATTCAACCGGCTAATTTATTAAAACGTTCACATGCGCAGGAGCTACAAGCCGTTAAAATGAATCAGCTTCACGTAATGGAGGAATGGCTTTATTGTCGCCCATCTCCACGCCTTATAGAGGGTGCATTAAAGCTTGCGAATATGCTTCACCCAAAAGAATATAAGCACGTAAAGCTTCCTAGTTTTTTAGATAGTTAAAAGAAATGTCAACGAAGTCTTTGTTAATATTGTGGCACTTTAAATGAGAGTGATTTCGGTTCAATGCTACTCGCTTTCGCACAGATAAAACATTGTTGCTGTCACTTCGCTTTCGCACAAAAAAAACATCTTGCTAGAGTTTCGTCTTATAACTATGACATGACAGAAGATACATGCTATGTGAAGTGGTTGATTGGAGTGGAGGCTGGGCGACTCCTCGGGGATCAGCGTCACAGATGAGACCCTGGAGCGAGCATCGCGAGTGAAGCGGCTCATCGGACGCCCCCAGGAAGCTTTGCTCTGTGCGAAAGCGAAGCGGCAGCGACAAAGCGCCCAGCCGGAACGGAAATCAACCCCTCGTTTTGCCGAGGTGCCATACTTTATTTTCAACAAAACGAAACATCCCCTCAAATATTGAGGGGATGTCTTGTTGTATAAGTCTGAATTAAACAAACTTCACCATATGGTATTTTTTCTTGCCGCGACGAACAATGCTAAATGCATCTTCTAAACGATCTTTGCCGTCGATTACATATTCTAATTCAGTGACCTTTTCACCATTCACGCTAATCGCACCATTCGTTACGTCTTCACGAGCTTGACGTTTTGAAGGTGAAATACCTGCTTCCACTAGTAAGTCCACGATGTTTTTATCTTCTTTCGCCATTTCAATAGAAGGAACATCTTTAAATGCATCCTTCATTTCATCAGCAGAAAGTGCTTTTAAGTCACCAGAGAATAAAGCAGCTGTAATGCGGATTGCTTGGTCTAATGCTTCTTGACCATGAATTAAGCGAGTCATTTCTTCAGCTAGTGCTTTTTGTGCCTTACGTAAATGTGGTTCCTCTTCTACAGATACTGCTAACGCTTCGATTTCTTCACGAGAAAGGAATGTGAAGATTTTTAAGTATTTTACAACATCAGCATCCGCAGCATTAATCCAGAATTGGTAGAACTCGTATGGAGATGTTTTCTTACTATCTAACCATACAGCACCACCTGCTGTTTTACCAAACTTCGTACCGTCTGCTTTCGTTACTAAAGGAATTGTTATGCCAAATGCTTTCGTCTCTTCCTCATGTGTTTTACGAATAACTTCTAAACCTGTTGTAATATTCCCCCACTGGTCAGAGCCACCTACTTGAATGCGACAGTTGTAATGGTTGTATAAATGATTGTAATCAATACCTTGAATTAAAGTATACGCAAACTCAGTAAATGAAATCCCTGTATCAAGGCGTGATGCAATCGTATCCTTTGCTAACATGTAGTTCACGTTAATTAATTTCCCATAATCACGTAAAAATTCGATCGTATTTATATTGCCAATCCAGTCACGGTTATTAACTAACTGAGCACCATTACCATTTTCTGCAAAATCAAAAATACGCTCTAATTGACTACGGATACCTTGAACATTTTTATCAATTTGCTCAACTGTTTGTAATTGGCGTTCTTCAGAGCGACCCGATGGATCTCCAATCATACCAGTTGCACCACCAACTAACAAAATTGGACGGTGGCCTGCTTTTTGGAATCGACGTAGCGTTAAAAGAGGCACAATATGCCCAATATGCATGGAATCCGCAGTTGGATCAACACCACAGTATAAAGATACGGATTGTTCATCTAATAATTTGGTCATACCTTCAGCATCAGTTTGTTGGTATAACAATCCGCGCCATTCTAAGTCTTGTAATAATTCGTTCGTCATTTTTATTCCTCCTAAGTGTTTAATATTTCGTGTAGGGAGAATTATTTTAAAAACAAAAAAGTCCCTACACGCAAAAACATTGCATGCAGGGACGTTAATAACTAACGCGGTACCACCCGGCTTGAAGATGTCATCCATCTTCCTCTTCATTCAATCGCCTTTATCGCAGGCGCGCACGTCTTAGCTCCAAGCACGTAATTCGTCTCTACATTATGACCAGCTTTCACCAACCGCTGGCTCTCTAAACAGGGAATGATAGACACTACTGCAAGCTCTTCATCACTAGAAAACTATAAGCATTATTCTATACGATTCTTTTTCATTGTCAATAACTATGTTCGACCTAAATCAATATGTGCTATAATAGACAAGATTTTAGGAGGTCGATACATTGAAAGATTGGATTGAGAAAATCAATGCAAAGATCGATGAATTAATTCAACAAAAATGGATGAAGAAATTACGTATTTCAGGAAGTGTTGCCTGGAACTTATTTTTACTATTTTTAGTCTTTGCATTGGTAGGTACTGTATTTGCTGGTTCAGTTGGCGCTGGCTATTTTGCGTCACTTGTAAAAGAAGAGCCACTACGCTCAAAGCAAGAATTACGAAATGAAATTTTTAACTACGATTCAACAAGTGAGATTTATTTTGCCAACGATATTTATATCGGAAAATTACGTACAGATTTGGACCGTCGAGCAACAACATTAAGCAATGTCGCACCTGATGTTCTTAATGCGGTATTAGCGACAGAGGACGAGTATTTCCGTGAACATAACGGAATAGTTCCGAAGGCCGTCATCCGAGGACTACTTCAAGACGTAACAAACTCTTCCACTCAAACTGGTGGTTCTACATTAACACAGCAGCTTATTAAAAACCAAGTATTAACAAACGAAGTATCTTATGAACGAAAAGCAAAAGAACTTTTACTTGCTATGCGTATAGAGCACTTTATGTCAAAGGAAGAAATTTTAGAGGCCTATTTAAACATAGTTCCTTATGGTCGTAACTCTTCCGGTCGAAACATTGCAGGAGTTGAAACAGCTGCTGAAGGTATTTTCAATGTAAAAGCAAAGGATTTAACGCTTCCTCAAGCAGCGTATATAGCTGGTATTCCTCAATCACCTTTTACTTACACACCTTTTACAAATACAGGTGTACTTAAAAGTAAAGAAGCACTTCAACTGGGTATTGATCGTATGAAAATTGTACTTTATCGTATGAAAGACGCAGGTTACATTAACGAAGCTCAATATAAAGAAGCACTCGCTTATGATATTACTGCTGACTTCCGTTCACCAGAGATGCGCACGGAGGATCGCTACCCATGGCTAACATATGAACTTGAAAGTCGCGCGACAGAAATTATCGCTGAAAAACTAGCAGTAGAAGATGGTATTGATCCAGAACGCTTAAAAAATGAAAAAAAATTAAAAGACAAGTATATGATCCTAGCAGATCGTGATGTCCGCTCAAAAGGTTATCGTATCTATTCAACAATTAATAAGGATATGTACGATTCGATGCAAAAAGCAGCGGAAAACTTCAAAAATTACGGTCATACTTACACCGTTAAAGACAAGGATCCTGCAACAGGTGCAGAAGTTGATGTTCAAATGCCTGTACAGGTTGGTAGTATTTTAATTGAAAATAATACTGGACGTATTTTAAGCTTTGTCGGTGGTCGTGATTTTGAACTTAAAAATTATAACTATGCAACACAAGCATATCGCTCAAATGGCTCAACAATGAAACCACTACTCGTATATGCACCTGCAATAGAATACGGTGTAATTGGTGCAGGTAGCCCGTTAGTTGACGTAAAATTCTCTGTGGGCGGATGGAGTCCGAACAACTATATTACTAGTGATGAACGAGGACTTATCCCTGCTCGTGAGGCATTAGCTGATTCACAAAACTTATCAGCTTTACGTTTATATAATGATATTCTTAACAGACGCCCTGCTGATCTTTTAGCAAAAATGGGGTTCTCAAAGTTACAGCCTGATGACTTCACAAACCTTGCAACTGGGATTGGAGCATTGAAGGAAGGAACTACTGTTGAAGAAAATACCAATGCCTTTGCAACTTTTGCAAATGGTGGACAATTCATTGACTCTTATATGATTGATAGAATTGAAGACCAAAATGGAAATATCATTTATAAACACGAAGTTAAACCTGAACAAGTATTTAGTCCTGAAACTTCTTATATCATTACTGATATGTTACGAGATGTGTTAACAAAAGGAACAGGTACAGTTGCAAAAAATTCACTTAAATTCTCTGCTGACTTTGCTGCTAAGACAGGTACTTCACAAAATTATAAAGACGTTTGGCTAGTTGGCTATAACCCGAATGTTTCTCTCGGTGTATGGATGGGTTATGATAACAATCAATCACTGTATACATTTAATAATACGTATCAGCAGCCTAGCGTGCGAATTAACAAGCTATGGGGAACATTAATGAATTCTGTGTATGATGTTGATCCACAATTAATTGCCCCTAAAACTAGATTTAAGCAACCGAAAAACGTTGTCACTGCATCATTCTGTGGTATTTCTGGTTTAGCGCCTTCTGCAGCATGTGCTAATGCTGGTCTCGTGCGCTCTGACTTGTTTAACGCGAAAGTATTTTTACCTTCACAGCCTGATGATAGCTTAGCTTCCTCAAGCGTTGTTACGATTAAAGGTAAAACCTATAATGCACTCCCTAACACACCGCCAGAATTTGTAAAACCAGGTGGTGCAGGTATTAATCAAGCATTTATTAAACGTATGCTAGGTAGACTTGGCGGTAACCCAGGCAGCCTATTACCAAAAAATTCGTCATTATCGAATTCATCGGTATCAGCTGTTGATTTCCCGGCAGATAACAATTCACCAGCAGCAGTAACTGCTTCAATTAATGGTAATACATTATCTTGGACAGGCTCTTCAAATGACGTAGTCGGTTATCGAATATATAAAGTAACAAACGGTGGTAGAACTCTTGTCGGATCCGTGCTTGAATCATCACAAAGTATGACGGTAGCAAGTGGTCAAGCCTACGTTGTTGTAGCTGTAGATATTACAGGTTTAACTTCATCGCAATCTAATGTCGTTTCTACTGGTGGTAGTGCGGATGAAAAACAACCTGAAAAAGACGATCAAGAAAAAGTTCCACCAACTACCCCACCTACTAACGGCAATGATTCGAACCATAATGGAAACGGTTCGGAAAATGGCAATGGGTCTACTGGTAGTAACGGGAACGGCTCAAACAACGGCAATGGTTCCGGAAATAACGGAAACGGCTCTAATAATGGCAATGGGTCTGGAAATAACGGAAACGGCTCTAATAACGGCAATGGTTCCGGAAATAACGGAAATGGCTCTAATAACGGCAACGGTTCCGGAAACACCGGGAATGGCTCTAATGGAGGAGACAACGGAAATACAACTCCACCGACTGATCCACCTACCCAATAATAAACAGGCAGGCATACTACAAAGTAATTGTAGTATGCCTGTTTTTTTGCCATTATAAAGGGGACTACTAATTTGAAGGGGTGGAAATAATATGAACATTTTAGTTTTAGGAGGCACTCGCTTTTTTGGTAAAAAGCTTGTTGAACTCTGTCTTCAAAATGGGCATGGCGTAACTATTTTAACACGTGGACAAAGCGGAAATCCTTTTGGTACAAAGGTGAAGCAGCTAATTGTTAATCGAGATGATGCCGATTCGTTGTCACAAGCACTATCAAGTTCAACATGGGATATTGTCTATGATAATATTTGCTACTCTCCCAATGAAGCTTATAAAATATGTGATATTTTAGAAGGTAAAACGAAAAAGCTCGTTTTTACATCTACTCTATCCACCTACGAAATAGACGGCATTGTCAAGACTGAGGAAGATTTTAATCCATATGATTATGAAGTTCGGATGGGGAACCGTGAAGATTTTTCATATGGTGAGGGGAAGCGTCAAGCAGAGGCAGTACTTTTCAAAGAGGCCACATTCCCTGTTGTCGCTGTACGTTTCCCAATTGTTATGGGTGAGAACGACTATACACGCCGTTTACATTTTCATGTTGAACGAGTTTTACAGGAACAGCCTATTTCATTACCAAATATTGAAGCAAAGATGAGCTTTATTACGGATGACGAAGCAGCTGCATTTTTATATTTTGCTGGCATTACACCAATTGAAGGACCTTATAATGCAACAGCTACAGGTGCAATTTCATTAAAAGATTTACTGGGGCTTATTGAAGAAACAACCGGAAAGCATGCAAAAATTTCTCTAGTAGGTGGCGATGAAATGTCGCAGTCACCGTATGGGGTTCCAGCAGATTGGTATATGTCAACTACAAAGGCAGAAGCTGCAGGTTTTACATTTAGTCAACTTCATGATTGGCTTCCTACTCTAGTGAAAACATTGGTAAAAGAGCTGCAATAAGATTTTACTAAATGTAAAACTTATCACCATAATGTGGGGTTGATTTCCGTTCCGGCTGGGCGCTTTGTCGCTTTCGCGCAGATAAAACATTTGTTGCTGACGCTTCGCTTTCGCACAGAGCAAAGCTTCCTGGGGGCGTCCGATGAGCCGCTTGGGCCAACACGATGTTGGTCACGAAGGCGTTATCACAGGACGTGATGGTTTTAGCCTTCGTTCCTCTATTGCTGACCCCGAGGAGTCGCCCAGCCTCCACTCCAATCAACTTATTCACATGGCATATATTTTAACAAAATGTCATCCCAAACTTCCGATGATAAGCCATTAAAAATCTGCTAGACTTCTCCAAAGAAAGTCTAGCAGATTCATTTTCATCGTATTTAATTGACCAGATACTATAACAGTATCGTTTTTAAAATCGCAACTGCTTCATCGATTTCTGCTTTTGACACGGTTAATGGTGGTAGTAGACGAATAACGTTTGGTCCTGCACCTACTAATAATAAGCCGTTTTCCTCCGCCGCAGCTATATACGAGGCTACCTCAGTATCGCCACAGCCAATGCCAAGAAGTAAGCCCTGGCCCTGTACCGTATACGTAGACGGTAGATTCGCTTTCAACTGCTTAACAAAATAAGTAGATAGCTCCTGTACATTTTGTAAAAATGCAGGTTCAAAGACATGATCAAGCACGGTTTCAGCAACACTCATCGCAAGCGGGTTCCCACCGAATGTTGTTCCATGTGTGCCAGGACTAAATGTATCATATAGTTCGGCTGTTCCAAGCATCCCACCGACTGGGAGACCACCTCCTAGCCCTTTTGCCAATGTCACGATATTTGGTTTTAAAATCGTTTGCTCATAAGCATATCTTGTTCCCGTTCGTCCAATCCCTGTTTGAACCTCATCGATAATTAGTAATATTCCTTTGTCGTCACAGGCTTTAGCTATTGCTGTTGCGAATTCTGGTGATACGCTGTTAACACCACCCTCACCTTGAATCATTTCCAGCATAATTGCTGCGACAGAATCATCAATCGTTGCTTCAAGTGCTGCCACATCATTAAAAGGAAGTATCGTAAATTTTTCAACAAGTGGTCCGAAGCCATTATGTATCTTGCCCTGACCTGTTGCAGACATCGCTCCAAAAGTTCGCCCATGAAAAGATTTCTCAAAAGTAATAATATGATTTTTCTCTGTATGCTTACGTGCAAGCTTAATGGCCGCTTCATTTGCTTCCGCACCACTATTACAGAAAAATGCATAAGAAAAATGTGTATCAGCTATTAATTTTTGTGCAACCTTCTCCTGACCAGGAATATCAAATAAATTAGAAATATGCCATAGCTTTTTACTTTGATCATGAATAGCCTCCACAATCGCAGGATGTGCATGACCAAGACTCACTACAGCAATCCCGCTTGTAAAATCTAAATATTTTTTCCCAGCAGAATCTTCTACAACAGTTCCTTGCCCTTTGACAATTTGGGCGCGGCGTTTGCCATAGTTTCCAAATAAAGCACTCATTTTATCAACTCCTACTAATTTTGACTATAACAATCATCTTCTCTAAACAACTATATTGCTTCCTCTATGCTATTAGAACGGTCACTCTTATCTATGAAGAAGTGAGGATGAAGGGAAACTTTATTCATTCGGGTTTTCTTCATCCCCGGATAAAATCGTCGTACCTACAAGCGATTCCCCAACAATTTGCACTGATGGAATACCCGCACTTAAACATTCAAGGGCTCCTTGAACTTTTGGTATCATCCCACCATAAATATGACCCTCCTCAATCCATTGATTGATGAAGGACGGTGTTACTTTCGATTGATATTCATCGTTAATGCGAATACCATTTACATCCGTTACAAGTAATAAGCTATCTGCATCTATAGCTAGTGCTATTTCACTTGCTACCGTATCCCCATTAATATTTAATGCCTGACCAAGTTCATTTGCTCCAACGCAAGCAATAACCGGTACAACCCCCACACTAATTAATGCTTCCAGCAAAGATGTATTGACGGTTTTTACTTCACCAACAAAACCGTATACATCTTTGTCTAAATAATCCGCTACAATTAATTGACCATCAAAGCCGTTTATACCAATTGCAGCAATGCCAGCTGTTGTTAATTCATGAACAAGCGCAGGATTGACCTTTCCTATTAATGTTGACTGTACAATATCAATTGCAGCTTCGCTCGTGACACGAATACCGTTTAAAGCATGTGATTCTATCCCGCGCACCGCAAGTTCATGGTTAATAGCTGGGCCACCGCCATGGGTAATAATAAGCTCTACACCGCTTTCTTGGAGTTTTTTAAAATTCTCAAAAAACGATTCATTTAAGCCTTCTAGCGTACTACCACCCAGCTTAATGACCATTCGTTTACGAGCGGTACGAGGCATTGATTTGAACATAGTCATAAGTTAGATCACATCCCCAAGCATGCCCCTTGCCTTCCCCAATACCAAGTGACACATAGATTTTCACTTCATGCATTTTTAAAATCTGAATTAACCCATCCTCTGAGAATGGAACTGGCTCACCGTTTTCAACCATTGTTACACCACCGATTTGGATCGAAAGTTTTTCTGGATCAACCGTTGCGCCACTATAGCCTACAGCGGCAATAATACGTCCCCAGTTTGCATCACAGCCAAATACTGCCGTTTTCACAAGCGGTGAACCAACTACTGTTTTAGCAATTTTACGCGCTTCTTCATCCGAAATTGCCCCTTCAACTTCAGCCTCAATCAGCTTCGTTGCACCCTCACCATCTTTGGCGATCATTTTCGCTAAGTCTTGAGCTACTGTTTTCAATGTATAGTAGAAGTTTTGCCAATCTGGATGATCAGGAGTTAAAGCTTCATTCCCTGCTAAGCCGTTTGCCATCACAACTACTGTGTCATTTGTAGATGTATCCCCATCCACTGTAATTGCATTAAAAGTCAAATTCGTTATATCAGATAATGTAGCCTGTAGGACATCTGATTCAATATTTGCATCTGTCGTTATAAAACCTAGCATCGTTGCCATATTTGGTTCAATCATACCTGAACCTTTTGCAACCCCAGCGATAATAACCTCTTTACCATCGACAATAGTGCTGTAGCTTGTGTTTTTCATAACCGTATCTGTTGTCATAATCGCTTGTGCAAAATCAATAGCACTTTCTAAACTATCCTTTGGCTCTAACTGATTAATCCCATTTGTCACAGGCTCCATATTCATAATTTCACCGATGACACCCGTTGAGCAAACACCTACTAAATTTCCCTCGATATCAAGCTTTTCTGCCACTAAGGACTGCATTGTTTGTGCATCCTTCGCCCCTTGCTTCCCTGTACATGCATTAGCATTTCCCGAGTTGACAATCATCGCCTGCATTTTCTTCGTTGTGTATACAACCTCTTTCGTTACTTTTAATGGTGCTGCCTGCACAACATTCGTTGTAAAGACACCCGCTACACTTGCTGGTACTTCACTGACTAACACAGCTAAATCTTTTTTCTTATGCTTTAAACCACAATGTAAACCCGCAGCTTTAAAGCCCTTTGGTGAAACAATATTTTTACTTGATACTTTTTTCATAATACTTGCAGATGCTATTAATGTCATAAAATCTTTCCTCCTTAGTTTTCTAAATAAAAGAAGCATACAGTTTCCTTCATGCTATTAAAGAAAGAACGGAACGACATCTAATCCTGTCGTTTGTGGTAAATCAAATTGAACGTTCATATTTTGAATGGCTTGCCCTGCAGCCCCTTTGACCAAATTATCGATGACGCCAACAATTGTGGCACGATTCGTACGGTTATCTACCTTCACGAAAATATCGCAATAGTTTGAACCTTTAACGCGGTTTGTTCCTAGACTATTTACATCTGTTGCTATCCGCACAAACGGATGCTTTTCATAGGCATTCTGTAAACAAGCTACTAGCTGTTTCTCTGTAACACCAGACATAACTGGTGCATATGAGGTAGATAAAATCCCTCTAGTCATTGGCACTAAATGAGTATTAAAAGAAATAGTTGTATCGACACCTGCAAACATTGAAATGGACTGTTCAATTTCTGGTATATGCTGATGTGTATTCGTTTTATAGATTGAAAAGCTTTCATTCGCCTCACTAAAATGCGTCGTTTGTGAAGGCTTATTTCCAGCTCCTGAAATCCCACTTTTTGCATCAATCACTAAAAAACTCGGATCAATTAATCGTTCTTTTAGCAATGGTAACAACGAAAGTAAAACCGCTGTTGGATAGCAACCTGGATTTGCGATAAGAGGAGCATGTTGAACATTTTCTGTATTCCATTCAGTTAAGCCATATACACTTTGTTGAATGATTTCCAATGGCGCCGCTTTTTTACCGTACCATGTTTCATAGCTCGCCGGATCTTTTAAACGGAAGTCACCAGACAAGTCTATTAATTTAGGACCTTTCCCTACCAATGGAGGTAATAGCTCACTTGTTACCCCTGAAGGTGTACTTGTAAAAACAACATCAAATTTCTCTAAAGCCCCATAATCAATTTTTTGTAAAGGTGTATCGGCAATATGAACGAGATGACCAAACTTAGAAGAAAAAATTACACCTTCTTCTGAAGATGTGAATAAATCAATCCGCTCCACCGCTTTATGATTATGTAAAAATCGAATAAGTTCTAAGCCACCATATCCGGTTGCACCAACAATTCCTACTTTCAATGCACTCACCTCTGAAATAAGTTAAAATTAGTATACGTCTGCATATTTATTAAGTCAACTGAATTTTTATTTATTAACGTAATTTTCTTATTTATTCTAATAGTGCAATTCATCAATATAAGTTCAAAAAAAAGAAGGCCAGGACTCTTCACTTATCGAATGAATTCCTGCCTTCTATTTATGCACTAGACGTATAAATATTTAAATATCTCATTATACATATGTTAAAATTTTATTTGAGACAAAAAATTAATCTTCCATCGTAGATAAATCACCAGTTGGTAAATTTAACTCCCACGCCTTTAACACACGACGCATAATCTTACCACTGCGTGTTTTTGGTAGCTTATCCTTAAATTCAATTTCACGTGGTGCTGCGTGTGCAGATAAGCCCTTCTTAACAAAATTACGAATGTCCTCAATCAATGCATCTGAAGGTTCAACACCCTCACGTAATGATACAAAGGCTTTAATAATTTCACCTCGTACAGGATCTGGCTTTCCGATCACCCCAGCCTCTACTATCTCAGGATGCTCTAGTAGTTTACTTTCTACCTCGAAAGGGCCTACACGCTCACCAGCTGTCATAATAACATCATCTACACGTCCTTGGAACCAGAAGTAACCCTCATCATCCATATAGGCAGAGTCCCCAGACACATACCACTCACATTTTAAGAAATAGGATTCATAACGCTCTGGATTCCCCCAAATTTGACGCATCATTGCTGGCCAACCACGTCGAACTGCTAAATTCCCCATTGTAAAAGGTGGTACTTCATTACCAGCATCATCAACAATTGTCGCATGGATGCCTGGTAATGGTTTTCCCATAGATCCTGGCTTAATATCCATAGAAGGATAGTTACAAATCATATGTGCTCCGGTTTCTGTCATCCACCACGTATCATGAATACGGTGACCTAGCTCATCAATCCCCCAACGAATTACCTCTGGATTTAACGGTTCACCAACAGATAAAATGTGGCGTAAAGAAGATAGATCATATTTCTCGAGCATACCACTACCAGCGCCCATTAACATTCTGAAAGCTGTTGGTGCACTATACCAAACTGTTACACTATAATCCTCAATTGCTTGATACCAAGCTTGCGGTGAGAATCTTCCACCAACAATTAACATTGTGGCACCATTTAACCATGGACCAAAAATACCATATGCTGTTCCTGTTACCCATCCTGGATCTGCCGTACACCAGTAAATATCATCTTCACGCAAATCTAGTACCCATTGCGTTGATTGATATTGTTGAAGCATTGCGTTATGAACATGCAATACGCCCTTTGGAGCTCCAGTTGATCCAGAAGTATAATGAAGAATCATGCCATCTTCTCTGTCCACCCATTCAATGTCAAATTGAGAAGATGCCTCTTTCAAGCGTCTATTAAAATCTAAAATTTGTGTTGTTTCCTCTATATCATCTCCTACTAAAAAGACATGCTGCAAATGTGGTAGCTTTGCTAAAGGTACTCGTTCAAGTAACTCTGGTGTTGTCACTAACACTTTAGCTTCACTATCTGCAAGTCTGTCATAAACAGCACCTTCCATAAATGCCTCGAATAATGGACCTACAATAACACCCATTTTCAAAGCGCCTAATAATGAAAAATAAAGTTCAGGTGAACGTGGCATGAAAATAAATAATCGATCACCTTTCTCTAAATTTGTTGCTGCCTTAAAAACATTTGCGGCTTTATTCGTCAGCTTTTTCATTTCATTGAAAGAATAAGCCTCTTTTCGCTTTCCATCATTAAAATAAAGTGCAACTTTGTTTTTTCGATGCGTTTCTGTATGACGATCAATTGCTTCATATGCCATATTCACAAGCCCTGTTTCATACCAACTAAATCCCTTTTCTGTCTCTGCCCAATCATGCGTTGCCGCAGCTCCCTCATAATTAGGCAAATTATATTGCTTCGGTAAAGCATTCAACTTCTCCATCATTTTCATCCCCATGAAACTACCCCTTTCTTTGCTATCGCTTCAGTACTTTAGTAAGCAAATTTCAAATCGTTATTTCTTTATTTTAACCCTTCAAAATCCGCCACCTTCTCCAAAGACAAATACGTTACGTAGCAATTGTTATACAACAGTTAATGTAGTGTAAAATTAGTGAATGCTTATTCACACTACATTCATCTGTTGAATAACAGATGCAGATAAATATATTTTACACGAATTCACCGATAATGTCTTAATATTTTCATTTTTCTAAAAACACAGGTATATTTCGTAAAAGATAGCGTTTTTTCGCAGAAATCAGCTATAATGGAATTATTAAACTCAGGTGGTGTAATCATGGAACATAAAAAAACTTTTTTTTCTGTTACAAAGGAAACTAAGCATGGTACTGTGTATGTGGAAGGACCTGTTCCTCCAGAAAAATTAGCTACATATTCATTCCACGAAGGCTTGGTTGCTTTTAGACCTCCAAAGCAACAGCAGCAAGCCATTATAGAAATTGCAGGACTTCCTGAAGGACGAATTATTATTATTCGAAATGAAAACATTATCGTTGGCTACGTCACCTATTTATACCCTGATCCACTCGAACGATGGGCGGAGGATCGAATTGATAACATGATTGAGCTAGGTGCTATTGAAGTCATTCCAGACTATCGTGGTACAGGTGCTGGTAAGGCACTACTAGCTGTGTCTTTTATGGGAGATGAAATGGAAGACTATCTTGTTATCACTACCGAATATTATTGGCATTGGGACTTAAAAGGGACTGGTTTAAATGTTTGGGATTATCGCAAAATGATGGAGAAAATGATGGGCTCTGCCAATTTCGAATATTTTGCTACAGATGACCCTGAAATTACATCACATCCTGCTAACTGCCTGATGGCACGTGAAGGAAAACGCGTGCCTCCTGAGACAATAGAAAGATTTGATAGACTTCGTTTTAGAAATCGCTTCATGTATTAAAACCAGCACAAAGGGGATGAGTATATGATCGTAGAAGAAATTATGAATGATGAGCCACACACGCTGGCTCCAACAAATACAGTGTTTGAAGCACTGAAATTAATGCGTGAGAAAAAAGTACGTCATTTGCCAGTTGTAAATGAGGAACATCACGTTCTTGGGGTTATCACTGAAAGAGATATTAAAGAGGCTTTACCTTCCTCATTACGGGATGAGCCTAATTCTCCAGTTTTTAATGCAAAAGTGGAAGAAATTATGGTTAAAAATCCACTTGTCGGTCATCCACTTGATTTTGTAGAAGAAGTTGCTCTTACTTTTTACGAATCCAAAGTAGGGTGTTTACCAATTGTCTCTGGAGGAAAACTAGTTGGAATTGTCACTACCACAGATTTACTCTATACATATATAGAGTTAACCGGTGCCACTGAACCTGGCTCTAAAATTGAAATTCGTGTATCTGATACGCCAGGAATATTATTTGAAATCACAAAAATTTTCAATGAACATCATGCAAATGTCCAAAGCGTCTTAGTTTATCCTGACTCTGAAAATACCCAAAATAAAATTTTAAGTGTCCGAGTAAAAACATTGAATCCACTAGCTATGATAGAAGATCTTCGCAAAGAAGGCTTTGATGTATTATGGCCTAATTTACCTGGTGTTTCGTTACAATGAAAAAAGCAGTATTTGTTTACTCGCCAGAACAACTCGGATATAAATTTTCAGATACCCATCCTTTCAATCATAAACGCTTGACGCTTACAATGGATTTGTTAAAGAATATTGATGCTCTTGATGATTTAGATATTGTTCCAGCTCGTGTCGCAACAGAGGATGAGCTTTTACTTGCACATGATCCAAAATATATTGAAATCGTTAAAAAAGCAGGACATGGTGAGCTTTCAGAGGCACAATGTGAAAGCTACGGCATAGGCACCGAAGATACACCTATTTTTGAAAATATGCACGAAGCAAGTGCACAGCTTGTCGGCGGAACATTAACAGCTGTCGATTATGTTATGGAAGGAAAAGCCGAGCACGCCCTCAATCTAGGTGGAGGGCTACATCATGGCTTCCGTGGCCGTGCATCAGGTTTTTGTATTTATAACGATAGTACAGTAGCTATTCGCTATTTGCAGGAAAAATATAATGCTCGTGTACTTTATATAGATACCGATGCCCATCATGGAGATGGGGTGCAATGGAGTTTTTATGAAGATCCAGATGTTTGTACATTGTCTATTCATGAAACAGGGCGCTATCTTTTCCCTGGAACTGGTAATATTACGGAACGCGGAAATGGACAGGGCTACGGCACTTCTTTTAATTTCCCAATTGATGCTTTTACAGAAGATGAGAGTTTCCTAGAAATATATGAAAAGGCTATGCGAGAAGTCTTTGAATTTTTCAAGCCGGATGTTGTGCTAACGCAAAACGGCGCAGATGCACATTATTTTGATCCATTAACACATTTATATGGAACAATGAACATTTATAGAGAAATTCCAAAGCTTGCGCATAAATTAGCACATGAATATTGTGGGGGGAAATGGATTGCTGTTGGCGGTGGAGGCTACGATATTTGGCGTGTTGTGCCTCGCGCATGGTCTATGCTATGGCTTGAAATGACAGATCAGCAATTACCAACAGGCCCCCTACCTCAAGCATGGTTAGATCGTTGGCAGCCTGAAGCACCAGTGCCTTTTATTCCAACTTGGGAGGATCCAAATCCATTGTATGAGCCAATCCCTCGAAAGGCTGAGATTGAAGAAAAAAACGCGCAAATGCTAACCAAAGCGCTTCATATTATTCGCAATGAAAAACACGTTTAACACTATGCCTCACGACAATCGTGAGGCCTTTTATTTTTACCTTAGCCCTCTATCAGTCACTCTTGGCATTCTATCCGTCACTTTCGTGTTTCTATTCGACTATAAAAAAACACGCAAATCCATTATCAGATTTACGTGTTATAACTGTTATTTACTTTTGACAGATTGTCGATGTTCAATACGATGAGGTAAAATAACCGCTTCGTCCTCAACAGGCTCTTTGTTCATCAATTTTGTCAGCAAGCGCATTGCGACAGCTCCGATATCGTACAGTGGTAACGCGACACTTGTTAGCTGTGGACGAACCATACGTGCTAATTTTGAATTTTCAAAGCTGATCACTTCGATATCCTCAGGTACATCTTTGCCTGCATCCTGTGCACCATGAATCAATCCAATTGCTAATTCATCACTACCTGCAAAATAAGCAGTTGGAGGATTTTCAAGTGAGGATAATGTTTCCCACGCCTCTAAGCCCATATCATAGCTCGATTCCTCTGCAGCGATTAGTGATTCATCTATAGGTAAACCTGCGTCTTGTAAGGCTTTTTTATAAGCTTCAAGTTTGAATTTTCCATTAATAGTATACGAAAGCGGACCTGTTACGAAAGCGATTCTCTTATGACCATTTTGAATAAGTAATGTAATCGCCTCATAAGCTGCTTGATAATAATCTATATTAACAGTCGCAATTGTTTGCGATTCATCTACTGAACCTGCAAGTACAATTGGCACAGGAGAATGATCCATAGTTTGTTGCATTTTTTCAGTTACTTCATCACTCATCATAACAATACCGTCAACCTGTTTTCCAAGCATTGTATCCAGTAGCTGAAGCTCTTTATCTTCATGTTGGTCTGAGTTGGCTAAAATAATATTGTAACGATACATTGTTGCAATATCCTCTACACCACGTGCCAGCTCCGCATAAACATTGTTTGCAATATCCGGGATAATCACGCCAACTGTTGTTGTTTTCTTACTTGCTAATCCACGCGCTACTGCGTTTGGACGATACTCTAATCGTTCAATTACTTCTAATACTTTTTTTCGTGTTGCCGGTTTTACGTTTTGATTACCATTGACTACACGAGAGACCGTTGCCATAGAAACATTTGCTTCTCTTGCAACATCATAAATTGTAACAGTCATCGTACGTGCCTCCCTTTTTTCCTTTTATAGCCTTATCATACGATAATTTTCATATTCTTTTCAAGAAGCAGTATGTACATGAAAAGAAAAACCAAGTACAAATAGTACTTTTCTAGTCATTATTTTGTCACTATATAGTAAACACCGCCTGCCGATTAAAGCAAGCGGTGTTTATCAACAATTAAGCATTGATTTCATGATTCTTCATGAAAGTTTGTAGTGTTTGGTAGAAAGCATCAAATGTTGGAATATCCATTTGTTGTTGTGAATCAGAAAGTGCTACAGATGGATCTGGATGCACCTCTGCCATAACGCCATCAGCTCCAATAGCAATTGCTGCCTTAGCACATGGTAATAGTAAATCACGACGACCTGTTGAATGCGTTACGTCTACAAATACTGGTAAATGCGTTTCTTGTTTTAAAATTGGTACAGCAGAAATATCTAATGTGTTACGAGTTGCTTTTTCGTAAGTACGAATACCACGCTCACAAAGAATGATGTTCTCATTTCCTTTAGACATAATGTATTCTGCTGCGTGAATGAATTCATCAATTGTCGCTGCTAAGCCTCGTTTTAAAAGGACAGGTTTATTTGTTGCACCCGCTGCTTTTAATAATTCGAAGTTTTGCATATTACGTGCACCAATTTGGATAACATCGATGTAATCTAATGCTTCCTCTAAATGACCTGGTGTAACAATTTCCGTAATAACGCCTAAACCGAATTCCTCTGACACACGTTTTAAAATTTTAAGCCCTTCTAATCCAAGACCTTGGAAGTCATATGGAGAAGTACGTGGTTTATAAGCACCGCCACGAATTAACTTTTCACCTTTTGCTTTAATAGATGCCGCCACTGCTGCTACTTGCTCGTATGATTCTACAGCGCAAGGTCCAAATACGAAAGATGGTTTTCCTTGGCCAATCAGTTCACCATTCACATTAATGACAGTATCTTCTGATTTCTTCTTACGTGATACAAGTAACTCTTTTTTCTTATCTGCTTCTAGTTGTTTTAAAGCTGTTTTAAAGATTTGCTTAAATATATAATCAACCGTCATTTGGTTTAATGGACCTTGATTGTGTTCTTTAATAAGATCAAGCATATGTCGTTCACGCAATGGATCATAGCGATTCACACCTTGTTTTTCTTTAATCTTACCGATTTCATCAACTACTGCTGCACGTTCGTTAATTAGACGAAGAATTTCTAAGTTTAAACCGTCAATTTGACTACGTAAGCTTTCTAAATCTTTTTGGCTCATGCTTTCTTGCTCCTCTCCTCATGACAGACACTTTCAGAACTCTGAAATGTATGTTACATTTTTAGATATTAGCAACATTATAATCAATGTTGCGCAGAATGTCACGCATTTTTAATTTAGCGCTTCAACTCGCTAAATTATAATAACATATAACTAGGAAGGAAGCGAGTACATTGAATTCAAAATTATTTGCACTTGATATCGGTACACGTTCTGTAGTAGGCATTATTTTAGCTGAAGATAATGACCGCTTTCACGTGGAAGACATCTTAGTAAAAGAACATAAAGAACGCGCCATGGTTGATGGTCAAATACATAATGTCATGTATGTGGCAGATTTAATCAATGAAATTAAACATGAACTTGAAGAGAAGCATGGTCCGTTAACAAAAGTGAGTGTCGCTGCGGCTGGTCGCTCATTAAAAACAGAACAAGCAAGCGTGACGATTAATATACGTAATCGACCAATCTTTACAGAAGAAGATATAAGTCGTTTAGAACTACAAGCTGTTCAACAGGCTCAGCAACAGCTCCTTCAACACAAAGAAGATGCTAAAATAAGCCACTATTATTGTGTTGGTTATTCAGTTTTATACTATCGTTTAGATGGTGAAGAAATTGGTAGCCTACTCGATCAGCAAGGTGATGAAGCACAAATTGAAGTGATTGCTACGTTCTTGCCACGAGTTGTCGTAGAATCACTTATTGCGGCTCTTAAACGCGCGGATTTAGAAATGGATGCACTAACATTAGAACCTATTGCAGCCATTAATGTGCTTATCCCCCCAACAATGCGTCGTTTAAATGTGGCGCTTGTTGACATTGGTGCTGGTACATCTGATATTGCCATTACCGATAAAAGTACTGTTGTCGCATATGGCATGGTACCAACAGCTGGTGATGAAATAACAGAGGCTTTAAGTGACCACTACTTACTCGACTTTCCAGTTGCCGAAAAAGCGAAACGTCAACTGCAAACAGAAGAAGAAATTTTAATTCAGGATATTTTAGGCTTTGATCAATATTATCCGAAAGAAGAAGTTCTTCAAGCAATTGATCCTGCAGTTAAGCAACTTGCAAAAGCCATTGGGGAAGAAATTTTGCGTCTTAATAATCGCATAGCTCCTAAAGCAGTAATGCTTGTTGGTGGAGGTAGCTTAACACCAAATCTTACAACCGAACTTGGACTAGTACTAGATTTACCTGCCAATCGCATTGCCGTTCGAGGGATTGACGCCATTCAAAACTTAACGAAGGAAGATCATATTAAAGCATCTCCTGAATTGGTGACCCCAATCGGTATCGCCATCGCAGCAAAAAAAATGCCTATTCAATATATGAGTCTAACTGTCAATGAACAAGTAGTTCGCCTTTTTGAATTAAAGGAAATGACCGTTGCCGATGCATTTTTAGCAGCCAATATTCGAGCAAAGCAGTTATATGGAAAACCAGGACATGGATTATCAGTGAATGTAAATGGACAAGATATTTTCATCCCTGGTGGTCACGGTCAACCGGCGGAAATTTTAGTGAATGGTCATCAGGCATCCACAAAAACAATGATTAAAACAAGCGATGCCATCCAGTTAATTGAAGGCCAAGATGGTCAGGCAGCTAATGCTACAGTGAGAGATATTGTAGATGATGCTTCGATTAAAACCGTTACAATTCAACATACAAAATATGTAATTGAACCACAAATAACTGTTAATGGTTCCCCTGCATCACTCGATAGTGCATTAAATGATCGAGATGTTGTGATGTTTGAAATAGCCGAAACAGTCGAGGATGTATTTAAGCTCACAAATAATTGGGAGTTATTAAAACAATTTGAGTCATTTTATATTCAAGTGGACGGAAAGCCACTTTATTTACCAGAGTTTTCTGCCCATTTAATGATTAATGGTAAACCATCAAAATTGTCATATGCTGTACAAGATGGTGATGTTATTTCGTTTCAGCAACAATCATTTCCTACTGTTCAACGGATTGCTGACCAAATGAATGTTTTACTTGAGGATAAAATCATCATACACTTTCAAAATGAAGTGTTAGACCTAAAGAAGATGGCCAATGAAGTTCTCGTTAATCATATAGTAGTTTCACCTCTTTCAACCGTTCCAAATGGAGCAACAATTTCATTTAAAGAAAAAGACCGAAGTCGTTGGATATATCAAGATGTGTTCCGCTTCTCTAATTGGCAACTACCTACTACATTTAAAGGTAATTTTACGATTTTACGAAATGGTCAATCAGCAAGCTTCGATATGGAGATTTTCGGCGGGGATAAATTAGAGATTTTACTAGAAAAAGCGCCTATATCTGAACAAATGCGCTAAAGCGCTCGTTTACATCCGACAAGCGCTGGAGAGCCCGAAGCAAAAGTAAACGCTCCACCACTTTTGCCCGAGGGATCGAAGCGACCTCGAGGATGTAGCGTTTTAGCCTAGACGACGACTTTGCTCTAGTTTATCCACAGTCAAAAAATCCATAGTTTCCTTAACAATAAAAAAGGGATACGTTACATCTATGATAAGATGTAGCGTATCCCTTTGATCTTTTTATGCGCGAACTTCTTCACTTTTTTCTTCAGCTTGTTCTTTTTTTTCACTAGCATCCTCTGCTTTAGGTTCTTCACTAGGAATAAAATCCTCCAGTGGCTCTTCGCCCTCAAAAGAAACAGTACCATCGTCAAAAACAGTTGGTGCTTTTGCTGATTTTAATATTTTTACTTTCTCTACTAATTGTGTAGATTGTTCTTGAATTTGTTTAGATAATTGAACCGTTTTATCTTTTGCAGTTGTCGAGAAATCTGCACTTTTATCTTTTAAGTTAACAGCTTGTACTGCTACATCGCTACGTAAATCTTTCCCTGATTTTGGAGCTAGTAATAAGCCTGCTGCTGCACCTACTATACCCCCAACTAATGCGCCAATAACAAAATCCTTCATGTTCACTCGCTCCTCTTCATAGATCAATTCTTGCGGTTGATAAAGCTGTGGCAATGAACTTTCAAGTTGTTGTTCCTTCACTTCATTAAAATTTGGTTTTTGAGTTGTCATGCAACAATTCCTCCCCATCTTATTATCTAATTTGCTTAGATTGGTTGTCCATCTGCTTTCGCGGATGCATTCTTCAACATATGCCTAAGACTTTATTTTTATTCCGTTGACATTTAATGTCTACCGAATAATAATTATTTTTTTCGGCCCCATTTTCTTTTCGACTTTTCCGACTGCTCGGATTCAGAAGAATAAACATCTTCTTGAATCACCTCATTGGCCTGATCGATAATTTTGCGTTTCTTCCACTTATCTGCAATGCCTATTGCGACATTGCTCCATTGTACAACTTGTGCAATTTTTTCTTCATTTTGTTCCACACTATTAGAAATTGAAGAAGTAATTTGCTGTACAGATGTATTTAAACCATTTACAGAGTCACCAATTCCTTTAACTGCATGAACAACAGAATTTAACTGTTCGGATTTTTCTTGAATATCCTCTGCCAAGCTATTTGTTTTGGATAGTAAGGAAGTCGTTTCACGTGTAATACCTTCCATTTGTCCTTCAATACCTGATAATGTTCCAGCTAAACTGTTAAGGATTGGTTTGAGCGAAAATAATGTCATTCCAACGCTCACACAAAAAATTAAAAAACCGATTGCTGCAATGATTGCTGCAATATACAAAATAATTTCCATAACTAGACCTCCTACAAGTAAAAATTCTCTTTACTATTACTTTCCTTATTTTCGACAAAAAAAACTGAATTCCTTCTCATTTTGAGAAAAAACAGCTTATCCCTTGCGGATTAAGCTGTTTCGTTGTTCTTTAGCACGTCTTCAAAAGCATCTTGGAATTTATGAACATCGCCTGCGCCCATAAATAAAAATACTGCGCCCTTATGCTTTGTTAACACTTCAATTCCTTCAGTGGTAATCACTGCACTGCCTTCAATTAAAGACGCCAAATCTTGGATTGAAAGTGCGCCTTGTGTTTCCCTTGCAGAACCAAAAATATCACATAAGTATGCTGTATCTGCAAGACTTAGACTATCTGCAAAATCCTGTAAAAAAGCTTGTGTACGTGTAAATGTATGTGGTTGGAAAATAGCTACTAACTCACGATCCGGAAATTTTTGTCGCGCCGATTGAATCGTTGCACGGATTTCAGTTGGATGGTGTGCATAGTCATCTATTAAAACATTATTCCCAATATCCGTTTCTGTAAAACGTCTTTTTACACCTTTGTATGTGTTTAAACGTTCTTGAACGATGTCTGGTGAAATACCTTCATATTGGCAAAGTGTAATAACAGCTAAAGTATTTAATACCGCATGATCTCCAAACAATGGGATAAAGAAAGTACTATAAAATTCATTGCGGACAAATACATCAAATTTTGTACCCTTTGTTGTTTTTTCAACATTACGAGCCTCAAAATCATTTTCAGCTCCAAATCCATAATAAACAACAGGTACTTTCGCTTGAATACGTTGTAGATGTTCATCATCTCCGCAAGCAATAATTGCTTTTTTAACCTGTAATGCTAATGATTGAAAGGCTGAATAAACATCCTCTATGTTTGCAAAGTAGTCTGGATGGTCAAAATCAATATTAGTCATTACCGCGTAATCAGGATTGTAAGCTAAAAAGTGTCGACGGTATTCACATGCTTCCATCACAAAGAAGTCAGCACTTTCATGTCCAGCTCCTGTTCCATCTCCGATTAAATAAGAAGTTGGTTTATAACCTCCTACAACATGAGCCATTAAGCCTGTCGTAGATGTTTTACCATGTGCACCCGTAATAGCAATCGACGTATAATTACCGATATATTCACCTAAAAACTTATGGTAGCGAATAACTTCTACACCGATTTGACGAGCACGCTCTAATTCAGGATGGTCATCAGGAAATGCGTTCCCTGCAATAACTGTCATACCTTCTTTAATATTATCTGCATTAAATGTAAAAATCGGAATATTACGTTCACGTAACGGCTGTTCCGTGAAGAAATATTTATCAACATCTGAGCCCTGTACTTGTTCACCAGCATCAAATAAGATTTGTGCAAGTGAACTCATGCCAGAACCTTTAATGCCTGTGAAATGAAAAACTGTCATTAATTAAACCCCCCGGGAATTCAATATCCCTTCTATCATCTATTAGGTGTATCGTATTTTTATTAGGTATTAATACCTTTGTAAGTACTAAAAAAATACGTACTAATCATCACATCTTGTCTATTATAGCACTATTTATGCACAAGGATAAATGTGTAACTTTTCTAAAAAAACTAATTTCGGCGTAAATAAGATAATCTAAACGAAAATAATGCATTTCTTATTCAAACATGGCAATTAAATCTTCTTCTGTAATGTAACTTTCTCGTGGTTTACTGCCTCTTGCCTCAGACACAAAGCCATGCGATTCCAACATATCGATTAATCGAGCAGCACGATTATAACCAATATGGTATTTACGCTGCACCAAGGAAGTAGAAGCTCCTCCCTGCTCATAAACAAATCGACATACATCCTCAAACAGATCATCTTGCTCAGCGGAAACCTCCGTCTTCTTTAAAAGTTCCTCTTGATCGAATATATAATCAGGCTCTCCTTGCTCACGAACATGCTCAATAATCCCTTCAATTTCATCATCTGTCACGAATGTACCCTGCAAACGCACAGGAGCAGACATACCATTACCCAAATATAACATATCGCCTCGTCCAAGTAATCTTTCTGCACCTTGCCCATCTAAAATAGTACGCGAATCGATTTGTGAAGATACCGCAAAAGCAATACGTGTAGGAATATTAGATTTAATAAGCCCTGTAATAACGTCAACAGACGGTCTTTGAGTTGCAACAATTAAATGGATACCACAAGCACGTGCCTTTTGCGCAATACGACAAATCGCCTCCTCTACATCTGCAGGAGACATCATCATTAAATCTGCCAATTCATCAATGACAATTAAAATATACGGTAATTTTAAGCTATGTTCATTATTTTTATCCGCAATTGCATTATAACGTGTAATATCACGTGCACCTGCATGCGCAAATAACTGATAACGACGCTCCATTTCCTCCACTGCCCATTTCAGTGCGGCTGTAGCAGCCTTCACATCTGTAATGACTGGGCTAACTAAATGTGGAATATGATTAAACGGTGCTAATTCTACCATTTTAGGATCGATAAGCATCAGCTTTAATTCATGTGGTGCAGCTTTATATAATAAACTAACCAAAATCGAATTGATACAAACCGATTTACCAGAACCTGTAGCTCCGGCAATTAAGCCATGTGGCATTTTTCGTAAATCAATGGTCACTGGCTTCCCTGTTAAATCCAGACCCAATGCTGCTTCTAACGGTGAATCTGACTCGAGGAAAGAAGGACTATTTGTCACTTCTGATAATCGAACAGCGCGAGATACACGGTTCGGTATCTCAATGCCAATTGAGCTCTTCCCAGGAATCGGAGCTTGGATGCGAATGTCTTTCGCTGCCAGCGCAAGTTTCAAATCATCTGATAGATTGCGGATTTTGCTAACCTTCGTACCATGACTCACTGTTATTTCAAATTGTGTCACGGCAGGTCCTTGCATAATGGATTCTATTTGAGCTGAGACTTGGAAATAAGACAAAGCTTCGACCAATGTATCTCCCTGTTGCTCCATCCATTCAGTATCCTGTGTTTTTTCCTCAGGTGGCTCTAAAAACTCATCATCTGGCTTTTGATACACATGAACAGGTTTTCGAGGTGTTTCCATTACTTGATCTTCCACTAATGTTTCATCTAATACGGAAGATTGCTCTGGATATTCTCCTGTATCCACAGAATTCTCCTCGGGAATAACTACATTTTCGTTTTCGGTAGTAAGTTCCAATTCAGTAGTTGTTTCTACTTCCATTTTGGTAATAAGTTCCTGTTCAGTAGTTGTTTCTACTTCCATTTCGGTAGTTGCTGAAATTTCGTCGAAGCTCTCGATATCAATCACTGTCTTTTCTAATGTCGCAACGTTTGACATCGATGTTACTGGTGCCATTGTAATGACTGATATACTCTCTGTTGCAGCATTGAATGGAGCAAGATTTTGATTAGAAACCTCGTTTTCCTCCGTCGATTGTGGTGCTATTTTATTATCCGTCTCTAACTCACTAATCTCTAAATCTATAGAATGTTGAAATTCTTTATCGGATTGCACTAATTGATGGTCTGCCTCCAAATTAATAAGCTCCGAAGAAGGCTCCTGTTCCTCTTGGCTCTCCTGTTCCTCTTGGCCTTTTTCAACAATTGTTGGTGTCGGCTTCGTATTTTTAAATTGCTTTTGTTGGATTCTCCATTTTTCTTTATCTGTTTTTAGCATTAAAACATTAAATGGAATGCCACTTTTTTCTTTCTTTTCTATAGATTGCTCTTCTAAAGATTGTTCTTTCAATACATCTTGCACATCGTCTTCATTCATTGAAGGCTGGATTACTGTAACTTCACCAATGTGGATGGTAGAATTTTCAATTTGCAATTGTTCTACAACTACTTCTTTTACACGGATTTCTGATTGATCAGCTGAAAGTTGTTCAACATTCAGCTCATGCTGAACGGCTTCTTTCACTTGGTCTTCAAATTCTACGGCAAAAGAAGTTGTTTGCAGCACAGGTAATTCCGACTTCGTTTTATCACTAGGATGATTTGTTTCGTCTATTAATTGATCATCAAAAGTAATCGGTTGCTTTGCTGGTGCTTTAATTGATTCAGGGATTTCAAACTGTTCAAGTCCATCTTTCTGAACTGCGCAAATAGGCTCTCTTTCTTCTAGTATATTTTCAATAGCCTCATTTGTTGTCGCTTCTTTTAAAGACTTAGATGCTGTAGGTATTTCTAATTCTTTTTTGTCATGCTCTTCCTTCCGTTTCTCCAATAACTGCTCAATTGGGCTCGGCTTAGAAAAACCATAGACTGGTGACGGAACATCACTTGGTACAAAACGCTTGCGATTTTCAGGTAAACCAATTTCATCTGTCTTTTCTACTTGATAATTCGAATCTTTATGCGAAGTCGGTAGCTCATTTTGCGCATCTCGAAAAACAAGACTTGCTTTTGAACGATTCTCCTGTTCAGGCTGACTTCGTGTAATCGTCGTTCTACCGGTTCTCTTCGTTCGATTTGCTAATAGTTCTCGAATGCCTGAAACCTCAATATCATAAACACTCGAATCCACAATATGATTATTTAAATGCCTCGGTAGCGATAAATCTTCAATTTGTCCGGAGTATGCATCGTCCATTTGATTGAATCCTTCTTTTGATGATGGTGTTGATGGTGGAACTGAATATTCCTCATCCTCAATTAACGGAAAACGAAAGGTTTTTTGCTTTGCTACAGTTGTTTCTTTAAATGAATGCAGCTGCTCAGATTGTTCTTCTTCATAGTCTTCATAAAACTCTTCATATTCGTAATCATTGTCATCTTTATTTATAAATTTATTCATTTGTTTTTTTAACCAATTCACATTGTTCACTCATTTCTCTTACACTTCATTTATAGCATTGTCTTTGTTCAATAAAAAACTACAATGTCTATAACAAAAAGCATACCATAAAAATGTTATAGAAACTTGCATTTAGAGGCTCATTCTAGACAAAAAAATCGTTATGTTACTAGCATATTAGTAGCATAACGATTTTAAGTACATATAATCAATTTTGTCTTGGCGTTAATTGTGCTATCGCACAGAAAACACTTGTTGCTGTCGCTGCGCTTTCGCTACAGAAAACATTTGTCGCTTCGCTTTCACACAGCTAAAGAGTGCTTCCGAAGGCTTTATCTAGCTGGCGTTTCAAACGCACTACCAGTTATCGCATCTTCTGATAACACTAAAATCCCTTTTTCAGAAGGTGCATTTGGTATTGCTAATTCGCGTGCTGAACATAGCATACCGTAGGATTCAACACCTCGCAAATTACCCTCTTTAATAAGCATTCCAGAAGGCATTACTGCACCAATTTTGGCTACGACAACCTTTTGACCTGTTTCCACATTCGGTGCGCCACATACAATTTGTAATGTTTCTTCACCTACGTTTACAGAACAAATGTTTAGTTTATCAGCATTTGGATGCTTGTCCTTTGTTTCTACATAGCCTACGACAAATTTTGGAGAAAAATCTACATCAAGGCTGATTACAGCTCCATTTTTTGCAATAGCTGCCTCTAGCTGTGCTACTAATTCTGGAGTAACTTCAACTAGACCTTTTGCATCAGTTTGAATATAGTTGCTAGCATTAAATAAATTAAATGCTTTAATTTCTCCTGTTTGTGCTTCCTTTAAAATAGCGATATCACCTGCAAGTTCTACCTCTGTTTTCACGATTGATTCTGTTGCTAATTGTACTAGCAATACATCTCCTACATGCTCTTTGTTGTAAAATACATTCATTGTTTCTCTTGCTCCTTTTTAACTCTGTTTTTTGCTAATATAAAGATTGGTTCTAGCTCCCCATCTTCATAAATAAAAGATAATGACGTAATCGGTACTGTACCGACAGCGAAGAAATGCATCGTCATCTGCGCTAATACATCATACCCTGTTTCATTACGAATATCACCTACTATTAATACATCCTGATGTGGCACAGATAACGTCATGTCACCCTCAATGTTAGTTTGCATTTCTTTCAAAAAGCTTTCATTTAAAATGCGACTTGCATCGTAGCCATCATTAGCATTAACAAAATAGAAAGTATTCCCTGAAACTTCATCTTTCTTATAAACAGTTGGCAGTTGCTTAACAGAAAATCGTGCCATTTCACGAATTTGCTCTACTGTTAATTGTAGTACCTCTAACATGGATTCATCAATAAAACGATAGGTTTTTCCTAAATCAAGCGCATAAAATATACGAGTTTCAGCTGTATGTTCAGTAGTGATGAATGCATGTCCCTCCTTCGAGGCTTGAGGGTAGGATGTTGCGCGAATAACTGGATAAATTTGAGTAGTCGTTTGGAATCCTTGTTCCACCTCTTGCTCCATAGCATTAAAGGTTTGCTCGATTGTATAAACGACTTCATCGATTGCAGCGCCTTGCTTATCATTATATTTTGTTAAAATGCCTGGTAGAGATAGCTCCATCCCTTTACCAATTTTTTTATGGTTTAAGCGTAATTTATCGTGCTTTTTATCAAATTCAAAATCAAACTTATCTTCATTCAATCGTTGTTTTAATAGGGTCACAAGTTGTTCTGATTTAATTTGTTTCACCTAGCTCATACCCTTTCTTCTAAATTAATTTATATTTTTGGCGTAATTACCGCTGTCGCGCAGAAATAAATTATCACAGGTTGTGACGTTTATAAACTGGGTACCCTTCAAAAGGAATTATACCTTTATTCAGCTCATCAACAATAGAGGTAGAAGTCTAATGTAGCTTAATATTTGTTAAATGAGAGAAAACGGCTCACATGTTTGTGAACCGTTCTGTTCAAAACTATCCAATTACTTAATCTTAACCGAATGAACGACTTTCGTCATCTCGTATAAATTATCTTATATTTTTCTATTTTTAAAAAATTATTTTAAAGTTGCATCTTCGCCATTCCATTATCACTAATCAAAAGAAACTAGTCATGTGCTAATGTGAATAAATATTGGCCAATAAGAAGCGAAACTATATGCTCAAACATCATCTGACGACTTACTAACCCTTGTGTGAAAACACCTACAGCTCCCGCACCTTGTCGGATATCTCGGCGTTGTGTATAGTGCTCCATTACAGGCCCAAGTTCCTTCCCAGCTCTTATTTCCTGGGCAATTTCTTCTGGTAATATAATTTGTGCGCCAGCAGCTGTATAGGTTGTGCCATTTGATACTGTAAGTGCTCCCCAGTTACAAACGTACATAACACCATCAATTTCAGTCACTCCACCCTCTAGTCCAAACGATAATTGCGCATCCGTGTTATTGATGGCGTTTTTCGAACGGTTAATTGCTCCCAATCGTGTTTCTTCATGAGTCATCGGTTGATCAGATACTTGTGAAGCAGCCTTAACATAGGTGAAATTTGGTTTATCAAAATATTTTCTAGCTATAACTTCAACTGCCTCTGTTTTTGCTTTGTTTTTTGTACCAATAGTTATGTTCATTTTCTTAATCCCTCTTTCTTCGCATAGAAAAAGATGCCCCTAAAGGCATCTTTTAATTTCTGTGGAATCACTTTACACATTAGCGCGAATCGTTGCTAATGTCGAACGATCTGCTTTCTTCACTAGTTCCACAATTAAAGCTTTTGCAGCTGCATAGTCATCAATATGAATAATTGACGCAGACGTATGAATATAGCGTGAGCAAACACCAATTACTGCACTAGGAACACCGTCATTTGCCGTGTGCACACGTCCTGCATCCGTACCACCTTGTGATACAAAATATTGATAAGGGATATTATTCGTTTCCGCAGTATCTAAGATGAATTCACGCATGCCTCTATGTGTAACCATCGTACGGTCAAGAATACGTAATAATGTCCCTTTTCCAAGCTGACCAAATTGATTTTTTTCTCCTGACATATCATTTGCAGGTGAAGCATCTAGAGCAAAAAATAAATCTGGTTTAATCATATTTGCGGACACTTGAGCACCTCGCAAACCAACTTCCTCCATAACATTCGCACCTGAATATAAATGTGAGGCTAGCTTTTCATCCTTAACTTCTTTCATCAATTCAATTGCCAATCCACAGCCATAGCGGTTATCCCAAGCTTTGGCCATAATTTTCTTCGGATTGGCCATTGGTGTAAATGGGCAGACAGGGATAATTGATTGACCTGGACGAACACCAAGTGCAATAGCATCTTCTTTATTGTCTGCACCAACATCTATAAGCATATTTTTAATATCCATCGGTTTAGAACGTTCAGCATCGGTTAATAAATGTGGTGGTATGGATGAAATCACACCTGGAATCGCGCCATTTTTGGTAAATACCTCAACGCGTTGCGCTAGCATTACCTGATTCCACCAACCACCTAATGTTTGAAAGCGGATCATCCCGTTATCGGTAATAGAAGTAACCATGAATGCCACTTCATCCATATGACCAGCAACCAACACTTTTGGTGCATCAGCAACTTCACTACGCTTCACACCGAAAATACCCCCTAAATTATCCTGAACGATCTCATCCGAGTACTTTTCCAACTCAGACCGCATGAATGCACGTACCGCATGTTCATTACCCGGTGCGCCTGGTAATTCTGTTAGTGTTTTAAATAATTGTAATGTTTCTTCATTCATGATGACTCTCTCTCCCCACGAAGTAGAATATTCTTCCTTGCCATTGTAACATATTTATCTATATTCATCAGAAAACTCCCATTTTTCAATGAGTAGCAAGATAAATGAAAGTGTAGTTATCTTTAAAGTTTATCCCAAATTTGCTCAGTGCAAAAGCGAAGTATCCGGGCAATTACCAAGTTCGAAATATTGATACATTTCCTAAAAAGTGCTAAAGTGTGAACGTGCATTCACTCTGTATGCTATGTTAAAATGGAGCTATAGAAAAAGGAGGAAAAAAGCATGAAATTACGTGATTTTTTAATTGGTGTTGCTACTGGCCTAGCCGCCGCAGTCATTGTTAAAGAAGCAAGTGAAAAGGTTTCTCCGTATGTACCTGCAGGACAAGTACTTGAAAACATAAAAAAGGAATTTAAAAAGGATTCACCGATTGACGGTTCTTGGATTTTTATGAAAACAGACAATTTCTCAAACGGCATTATGACTATTCCGGTATACCGTGGAGGTATCTCTCGTTTGCATGAAGGCGAAATGCAAACATTTGAATTTGCTGCTGACGCTCGCTCAGGTGTTGTAGTAGAACTCATAGAAGTATAACGTTACTCAACAATACACGAACAAAAATTATAGAACCCCACAAAAGAAGCCATCTCATTTATTGGAGATGGCTTCTTTGTTTTACTCAGACAATCCTTTATTGTTGAAGTATTTTTTATATTTTCGATAATAATTTAAATTATTTAACGTTAGTTTCACCCAACGTTTCGCATTCATATCTTGATTAAAGTAAAGAGAGTTTGTATATTTCCCTTCACGAATTAGTTTTTTAGCTTCTAGTTTAAGCTTTTCATTTGATGCATATTTGAATAGTACACCCTTAGGAATGATCATCCATAAATGCTTGTCCTGAACATAAGTTACTTCCTGTTCAATATTTAACATATGGTCATCAGCTACATACTTCATTAAATTATGACCACTTGCTGTTACATAATAGCTAGAGCGGCCATTACGTAAGTTAATTTCAAACAACTTATACTGTTTGTCACGCATATCGTATTTCATATCGAAGTTAGCAAAGCCTGTATAACCGATATCCTCTAAGAAGACGCGTACTTGGTCCATTAACTCATTATCGTATGTTGTAATAATGGCTGCATAACTACCGATCCCTTCAGGTGAGTGCTCCTCTAAGATTGGGTTTCCTAGACACATTAGCTTCACTTTGCCATCTTTCCCTACATACGCATTTAATACACGCATATAAGAATCATCACCTGGAATGAATTCTTGAATAATCATTGTATCCTGATAAGTTGAGCTATAGATTGCTTTTAAAATAGCTGTTTTTTCTGCTTCATCATGTGCAACGAATACTTTTTTCTTACCTGGGAATTTACATGCCCAGTATTCCACCGAGTTAGATGCTTTTAAAATAATTGGGTAATCAAATGGTGGTGTAAAGTTTTCGTAATTGTCTGCTGTTACAGTCGTCGTACCTGGATATTTAAAATCGTACTTATCACACATTTTATAGAAATTTTCTTTTAATAAAATTTCATCCATAAGTGATTCATCAATGTATGGTACTGTAAAATGTTCCTGCAATGCTGGTTTATTTTTGATAATAAGCTTTGCATAATCATCTCCACAAGCTAACAACAGTAGTTTTTTATCCGTATATTTTTTTGCGACCTTTGCAAGTGCAGGTGCAAATACATCCTGTTCATTTAAGCGATCAATCTCTTGGAAATTTATAATATGACTATCTTGCGTTGCCGTTAAATGTGAACGCCCTAATACAAGTGGTTTAATACCATATGCCTCATAAAATGCACGTGCCATACCATATGCATTCATATCTGATCCTAGTAATACTGGTAAAAATGGTTGCTCAGTTGCCATGTAATTTCAACTCTCTTTTGTGTTTTAGTATAGCTTTTAGTGTATCATATTTTCCAAGATGTTCACGAAAAAAGTGTCAAAAAAATGGAGTATAGATAAATAAGCTCTTCACCATAACGTGTGGTTGATTTCCGTTCCGGCTGGACGCTTTCCTGGGGGCGTCCAGCCTCCACTCCAATCAACCTTTTCACATAGAATGTATCTATGGCTTGTCACTCTAATTTATAGTAATAAAGCAAAACTTCAGCAAGATGTTTTTTGTGCGAAAGCGAAGCGACAGCAACAAGATGTTTTTTGTGCGAAAGCGAAGCGACAGCAACAAGATGTTTTTTGTGCGAAAGCAAAGCGACAGCAACAATTGCTTTTATATACGAAAACATAGTGATAGTAAAGGAAGCGGCTCGAAGCCCCCCCACATTAATTACCTTAATTTTATTGACACAATAGTTTTCAACACTATGAAAAAAACGTGCGAACACAAAAGGTTCACACGTTCTATTTATTAGAATGTAATAACAGCTTGTCTGCTGCGTTCTAGTTTATCTACAATTTCTTTACCTGTTTCATCCCATTTAATCATGCGGTAATACGCATCATGGTAGAAGATAAAGCCGTAGCCATTCGCAAGTGCTTCTTTCATTATACGTTCCTTCGCAAAGACACTCGCCATTGGATAATCGTCATACGCTAAAACCCATAATGGATTTTGATGTGCATGCGTCGGCATAATATCTGCCATATGCAATAATACCTCGCCATTTTGAGTTAATTTTATAATGGCATGTCCATCACTATGACCACCAGTATGGATCATTTCAATACCCGGAGCTACCTCTAACGCACCTTCATACGTTTCTACTAAGTGCTGAACTGGCTCCCAGTTTTCTTTCCAATACGTATTTTTCGAGCGAATATTTGGCTCACGCATTTCATCCCACTCGATTTTCGTTACAAAGATTTTTGCATTCGGGAATGTTGGTACAAGTACATCATCTTCCCATTGCGTTAGACCGCCAGCATGGTCAAAATGTAAATGCGTCATTAATACTGCATCAATATCAGCTGTTGTTAATCCTAGCTCCTGTAAGCTAGCCGCTAATGTTGATTCCTCAGTAACCCCAAAGTTACGTAGCTGTTTTTCATTTAATTTGTTAAAGCCAACGCCTGTATCAACAATATAGTTTTTACCTTCATACTGAATTAATATTGGTTCAGTTGGTAACTCGATTTGATTTTTTTCGTTGACTGGATATTTGCGTGACCAAAGTGGTTTTGGTACAACACCAAACATTGCACCGCCATCAAGGCAAGTGACACCCCCGTTTAGCCATGATAATGACATTTTGTGAAACTTTAACTCATCCATCCATACTCCCCCTATTTAGTAAAGAATTGCGATTCTAGACGATAAATTGGCTGTCCTTTAGCAGAAAATTTCTCCTCATATTCAGTCATAACATTATCCTCAGGCATATTCGCATGTAGGTCGAGTGATACATACTTTAGTAACATACCATATTCAGACATACTCATTAATGAATACTCAAACAAACCACGGTTGTCCGTTTTAAAATGGATTTCCCCCTCATCCACTAAAATCGACTCATATAATTTCAAAAAATCCCCGTGCATTAAACGTCGCTTAGCATGGCGCGTTTTCGGCCAAGGATCTGAGAAATTCAGATACACACGCTCTACATCATTTTTTCCAAAATATTTATATAAATCTGCGCCATTTACTTTTAATAATCGTAAATTCGCTGGAGATTTAGCCTCTAAAATTTTTTCTAATGCACAAACAATTACACTGTCATAAAGCTCGATGCCAATATAATTTATATCCGGATTTTGTAAGGCCATACCTGTGACAAATTGACCTTTCCCAGTACCTACTTCAATATGTAATGGGTTGTCATTTCCGAAAACAGCCTGCCAATTTCCTTTAAAGTCTTCAGGATTTGGAACAATCACCTCTGGATGATTCGTAAGCATTTCCTCCGCCCAAGGCTTATTTCTTAATCTCAATTTTTTTCCTCATTTCTTTCTCGTGAAATTATTAATTTTTTATAGTATAACGTATAACTATAAAATTCGCATGAAATTATTGCGAAATGATATTTTAGTGATGGGCCATTTTTTTATGTTCCTTTGATATAACCTGCCAAGCATTACGTTGCACTGTACAATGAATATTCGTTCCGTCTCTAATTTCCCCTATATAGTTACCATCTGTATGACAATCAACGTCATTTCCGTGCACGAAAATGTTAAATTGATTGCCTTGCAAAAAAGTAATCTCTTTAAATTTTGTATGTTTTTCAAAAAACACAGTAACAAATACTAGCAGCAATTTAAGTCGTGAAATACCATGAACGATTGTTATTTCGATTAGTCCATCATCAGGTTTCGAAGAAGGAGAAATTTTCATACCCCCTCCGAAATAAGGTTGATTGCTCATCGCAACAAACCATGCCTGCTGAAATCGCCATTCTTTATTGTCAGTACGAATAGTTACATCAAAGCGTCTAAAGCTAAATAGCCCTCTTACAACAGCCGCAGCATAGGATAGCTTGCCGAGCCCTATTTTATTGAGGTAAAACTTTAAACGGGATTTATTAATACGTTTTGTAACAAATGCATCAAAGCCCACTCCAGCATTATTGACAAATAACTCGTGCTGTGGATCTCCAAACTGAACGGCACCAACGTCCATTGGGAGGTTAGCCATTTCTGTTTGTATATAGCTTTCAATTTGAAAAGCATTTTGAAATGTAGTAAAGTATCGTGCGAAATCATTTCCAGAGCCCGCACGGACTACACCAATCACTATAAATTTATTATGTACAACACCACTAACAACCTCATGTATTGTGCCGTCACCGCCAACAATAACAATTAATTTTTTTGTTTGAACATCTTGCGCCCAATTTTTTGCAAGTTCCTGTCCATGTCCCTCATATTCTGTAAAGGCGACTTCATAGTTCATTGTTAAATGCTGTTGAAGGTGATGCCAAATTTTCTTACCTTTGCCGTGCCCTGCTGCTTCGTTCACAATAAATAATACTTGCATTCACTAATCCCCGACTGGTTGAGAAGATTGCTGCCAAATATCTCGATTAAAGGATGTTGTTTGTACGTTGTTTAAAATCGTTTGAGAAGCACGAATTTGCATATGCTTCATAGGAGAGGATACTTTCCTTAAATGCTCCATCCACTCTCCATAATTTCGACGATCAACAAATTGAATTCCGTAAGGTGACCCTGGATAATCGAAATAGCCATTCTGTGTTAAAATAACCTTGCGAATTGGCATGTTTATATCGTCCTGTTTAAATAATTGAGTTAATACAGATTCCATACGATTTAAACTTATCATCGGATTAAGGACTTTTGAATCCTTCGTTCCTACTTTTTTTATCCAGAATCGCTCACTGCCTCCCACATAAACTGCTTGATTTTCCGCTTCTAGCACTGTTATACAAATACATTCTGTCGGTGACATTAGCACGACATCAAGCTCTATGGGTGCTTTTCTAATTTGTAAAATAGGATAATAAAAAAGCAAATAATTATCCGGTAATTTTTGTAACAAATTTCGTAGTAAGGGGTCGCGCGTAAAACGAGGATCTACATACGACTTTTCACGTAATGTTGAACTTGCCCATTTCATTTGGAAATGGAAAAATTGATCGATAAACATTCGTTTTAATTCATGAACAGATTGAGGTGCATAGACAATTTTTGGTTCAAACGTTAAAGTCGTTTCTTCTTCTGGTATGCTATCTTCATCACTCACTAGTTCATTCGTTATTTCTATTTGTTCAATGTCCTCATTTTCTTCCTTCTGACGACCTGCAAATATCTTTTTGAATAAAGAGAATCTCTCTTTTTCTGCGAAAGAATCATTTTCTGAATCGTCGTCGGTATGTTGCCACTCACTAATTTCTTCTCCTAACTCCCACTGTCGCTTAACACGCTCCCATTGACTTTTCTTTAAGCGTACAAATTGTGTTGGATATCTTGCTAAATCAATTTGATAGCGTGAAGTATAATCTTGTATTTTCACCAATTGTGCCATGTTAAGGTCACTCCAATCTTACTCGCTCTATATCTAATTTGCTAATTTCCCACTATTGCTTGGAAGGTAAACCAATTACAATCTCAATTTCACCTTATAGCTTTCGCGTTGCTGACTATAGATAAATAGACATTTGCATTCATTACATCGACATTTGCTCTTTGACTTTAAATCCCGATAGTAATTATTCTGTAGTTATCTTTTTTATTTTACATGACGTTTCATGAGAAAACATCCATAATTTGTTCTATAGAAAAAGAGAACTACCCAAGTTTTAGGTAGCTCTCTTAGAAGATTCATTTATTTCGCATCAATAGAAAGCGGTAATTTTGCCTCGAAAGCTTGCTGTAATTTACGAGTCCATTCACCTGGAACTCCAGCACCGATTTTGTTTCCATCAACATCGATAACAGGTGTTACTTCAGAAGATACAGATGACACAATTACTTCATCCATTGTTAATAAATCAGCCTTTGTCATTGGTTCTTCAATAACAGATAAATTAATTTCCTCAGCACATTTCAAAATAACTTGGCGTGTAATACCGTTTAAAATGAAGTTATTTGCAGGGTGTGTATAAAGCTTACCATCTTTAATGCCGTAAACATTTGCTGATGAACATTCTGTTACGATGTCACCGCGATGTAAAATAGCTTCATAGCAACCTTTTTCAGATGCTTCCTGTTTTGCCAGTAAAGCACCTAATAAGTTTAAAGATTTAATATCACAACGTAACCAACGAATATCCTCTACAAAGGTAGCCTTAACACCTTTTTCAAAATTTTCATATGAACGCTCGCCAACTTTAACATTCCCTGTTAATACAGCCGGAACACTTGCATCTGGGAAAATGTGATTACGAGAAGTTGTACCACGTGTGATTTGGAAGTAAACATGACCCGTTTCCAAATTATTTTTTTCGATAAGTTCATGTAATAATTTGTGTAATACGTCTTTAGTATAAGGAATGACAAGACGAATTTTTTCGGCACTCGCATAGAAACGATCAATGTGTTCTTGTGCTGTGAACATATTTCCGTTATAAACTTTAATTACTTCATAAATGCCGTCACCAAATTGGTAACCTCTGTCTTCTGGAGATACTGCAATAGATCCTTCTTCAACGATTTGATCATTCCATAATGAATATGCCATGTTTCATTCATCCTTTTCATCTTTAAGTTATTTGTTTCCTGCAAGTTCAACAATTGCTTCAGCATAAATAGCTGTTGCTTTTATGAGATTTTCAATGACAACAAACTCATCCGCACGATGCGCAACGTCAGGTTCACCTGGGAATAGCATGCCAAATGCCACACCTTTTTTCATCACACGTGCATACGTACCACCACCTGTAGAAAGTAAAGGCGTTTCATAATCTCCTGTTTGACGTCTATAAATACCTGCTAAAGTCTGGATAAATGCATCGTCCTCGCTTACATAATGAGGTTTTGAGTCATCTTGAATATCCAATGAAAATCCTTTTGCCACAGCTAAACGCTGTGCTTCCGTAATTTTTTCATCAAACGGATATGTGACAGAATAACGCATGCTAATTACCATACTGCCACCTTTAGCCACATCATAGGTTACAATGCCTGGATTTAATGTAGTTTTACCAGACATTTCGTCCTCAAATTGTAAATCAAGCTTGTTACCATAATGATCTTGATAAAAAACATCTGCGGTAAAGTCGACAAATTGTTTACTTGCCTCTGTCGTCAACTCTTGTTGTAAAAATGCTGTAAGATAAACAGCTGCATTGACACCTTTTTCCGGCTCCATTGCATGGGCTGCTTTACCTTTGATAGTTATTATATAGTGAGAACCCTCGATTAATAAAGAGCCTTCTAGCTGATTTTTGCTTAAAAATGTGTGAAAATTCTGTTCGAACTGTGGGGAAACAAACTGCACCGTTGCTTTTGCAAAATCAGGTACCATATTTGGTCGCTTTCCAGCATTAAATAATAATAGCTGTTCTTTCGAAGCATCACCTGTTTTATTTTGAGAGAACACTAGCTCTGCAATGCCTTTTTCAGCATTGATGAGTGGGAAATCCGCATCTGGTGCAAATCCAATCGCCGGCATTTCCTCATGTTTAAAATAGTGGTCGACACAGCGGAAGCCTGTTTCTTCATCCGTACCGATAATCATCCGTACTCTTTTATTAAGCTTAATGCCTGCATCTTTGACAAGTTTCATGGCCATCCATGCCGCAATTGTTGGGCCTTTATCATCTATTGCACCACGAGCAAATAGCTTACCATCTGCTACAGTGCCGCTAAAAGGTGGGTATGTCCAATTAGATTCATCACCAACCGGTACTACGTCAACATGACATAAAATACCTAATAAATCATCACCTTCACCCATCTGTATGTGACCTGCATAATTATCGATATTTTTCGTTTGCAGTCCTTCAACTTGGCCCTTTGCTAATAACCATTCAAGAGCCTTTAGTGGACCATCACCAAAAGGTACTTCAGTAGTAATCGTATTCTCATCGAGAACACTATTAATTTGCACAAGCTCCTGTAACTCTTGTATCAATTCATCTTGCCTTTCCTTTGCAGCTTGTAACCAATCCATTTGATGTACCTCCCTCAATGTATTAACATTATTCTACTCTTTACAACGTAAATTACAATCATCTTTCTGACAACTTTTCTAAATCTTACTTTGAACGCTACCACATATAGCACGTTTTTCACTTATTCCCACAAAATACAGTATAAATTTTATGTCTTAATTGTAAATTTCCCTTGCATTCACTAGAAAATTGACTAGCTTTTCTATATAATGAAGTTATCAGAATAATTCTGACCTATAAAATTAGAAAAGGGGATGTCTAAGGCAGCTACTTATTAGCCTAAGTGCACTCCGCACATATTGTCGTCCGCTAGTCTTTGCCAAGAGAATTAAGATGAAGGAGTGGTTCATTTATGAAACCAACTACTGATCGAATGCTTAATCGTATTAAAGACGTGTACATGTTTATTTTAGACAAAGGAACCGTGTCTACACAGGATTTAGTCGAAGAGTTTAGTATCACTCCTCGCACTGTTCAAAGAGATTTGAACGTGTTAGCCTTTAACGATTTGGTGATGAGTCCAAGTCGAGGCAAATGGACAACGACGAAGAAAAAAGTAAAAATGACGTCTTAGTTTTTACGTGTAACACGTAAAGCATTTTGTATGGGAAAAGAATGACCTTTCGTCGTGGTCATTCTTTTTTTGTTTTCTACTCTTTTTTGATTCCCCACAATTTCTCAAGCTTCCAAGTAAATTACCTCTCAAAAGATTGCGATTACTTTTAGTGAAATTTCCACTAATCATGAAATTCATTATTTATGGTATTCATCATCAAAAGTTGAGGATAACATTATTTTAAAAGTATGCCATGTATATAAGTTGATTGGAGTGGAGACTGGGCGACTCCTTGGGGATCAGCAATCAGAGGAACGAAGGCTAAAACCATCACGTCCTGTGATAACGCCTTCGTGACCAACATCGTGTTGGCCCAAGCGGCTCATCGGACGCCCCCAGGAAGCTTTGCTCTGTGCGAAAGCGAAGCGGCAGCAACAAAAATGTTTTATCTGCGCGAAAGCGAAGCGTCAGCGACAAATGTTTTATCTGCGCGAAAGCGAAGCGTCAGCGAAGCGTCAGCGACAAAGCGCCCAGTCGGAACGGAAATCAACAACACGTTATGGTGATGAACCTTATTTATGCAAAGCACTATATTTGCTAAAAATTCATGTATTTTTATTACAATTCGTTTTCTCAGCGTTATCTTTTAAATGTTTTTTGACTATTTACAATTGATTAATAATCCGTTAAAATCGAAACATTCTACATTTTGAGAGGAGGATTCTATGAAACTTCCCAAACTGTTTCATCCACTTGTTTGGATTATTTTAGGGGGAACTATTTTCACACGCATTGCAAGTTTTATGGCAATGCCCTTTTTAGCAATTTACTTACATAATGAAATTGAAGCATCCCCTTTACAAATAGGCTTGACGATTGGTATTGCACCGCTAATCTCCACTGTAGGCGGATTCTTTGGTGGTTATTTAACTGACCGATTTGGTAGAAAAAACGTCATTTTGCTTACGATTATTGTTTGGAGCATGGTGTTCTTTGGCTTTGCAACAGCACAAACGATTTGGTTCTTTGTAGCATTGAACGCCCTTAATGGCTTATGTCGCTCCTTCTTTGAACCCTCGACACAGGCATTAATGATTGATTTTACTCCTGCTGACAAACGAAAAAGATTGTTTTCGTTTCGTTACACAGCCATTAACATAGCCGCTGTTATCGGTCCTATTATTGGTGTTTATATTTCTCAATTGTCCAGCCCAAGTATTCCATTCATGCTGACAGGGACTATGTATATTATTTATGCCGTATTTTTATTTTTCGTTTTAAATCGCTATGAAATGCAACAACCAAAAGCTTCAACACCAACGAAAATACTGCAAACCTTTACGATTCTATTAACAAATCGTGTACTACTAAGCTTTATTTTTGGGGCAATTTTAATAAATATTGGTTACTCTCAATTTGATTCAACATTGCCACAAATCATTGAACTTAAAATTGAAGATGGTGCCAAGCTCTATTCTCTACTAATCTCGCTAAATGCAGCAGTTGTGTTATTACTACAATTACCGATTAGTATACTTTCAGAACGTTTTTCATCGACAGCTACTCTATTAGTAGGGATTCTGTTCTTCGCGTTTGGTCTTTTATTATTTGGCTTCTCAAATAACTATCCGTTATATATTATCGCTATGATTATATTCACGATTGGTGAAATTTTCGCCTTTCCGACTATGAATGTCATGATTGATGAAATTGCGCCTGATACACAAAAGGGAACCTATTTAGGAGCAGCTCAATTTAAAAATTTAGGGGGCTTTCTTGGACCAATTCTTGGTGGGTGGCTGTTAACACATTATATGAACGCACTGTTTGCGATCATTGCTGCGCTTGTTTTATGCAGTTGTCTATTTTATAGATCAAAGCTTAAGCCGCAACAGGAATAAGACTTTAGACAAAAAATCGCTCCAGTTCTATAACCGAATCCTAGGCATTCGAAATACTTGCTTGGACTCACTGTAATAGTAATGGAGCGAATGATTATAAAATTATTTAAAGTGGCTTTTGCTTCCTTCATCGGCAGCAGCTTCTTTATAACTTGTGTATTGGTCTTTACCAGCATTTTTCGATTGATATAATGCCTTATCTGCACGCTCAAATAAGCTTCTTTCTGACTCCTCAGGATGAATGCAAATTGCACCGCCCATACTGACTGAAAGTACAGACCATCTATCAACAGAAACTTTATCCGCATACTTCAAGAGACGAATTTTCTCCAAAATTGAACTTGCTAATTTTTCCATATTTTCATCTTTCGTATCATATAAAACAATGGCAAATTCATCTCCACCAAATCTAACAACAAAGCCGTTATTCCCTACTTCTTGTTTTAAAGTTCTTGCTGTTTCAATCAGAATTTTATCACCTTCGACATGTCCAAATCGATCATTTACTTGTTTAAAATTATCTAAATCTAACAGCAATAAACCAGGTTGATTTGTCTTCCTTTTTCTTAATAAATTATCCATTTTTCTAATATAGGTAGCACGATTATAAACATTTGTTAATGGATCATATGTTGCGAGATGAATCGTTTTGGAAAGGAGTTTGTTGATGACTAATAGCATGATGAAAGAAGTTACTAAGGCAATACAAAGCAAAATCCGAAACTGCTTTGTATTTTTAGTTAGCGCTCTTATTTCTGTTAAATTCCCATATTTTACATACACAACTCTTTGAGAGGCTTCTCCCCGATCCGTTTCTGCTTTATATGGTAAAAAACGGTATGTCTCGATATAGCCATTTTTAAACTCCTTTTGATATTCCGTTGGCTCCATCGTTTTTTTTGCTAGCTTAAAATGCTCTTGAAACATTTTCGATTGATCACTTACAGTTATTTTACGGGATTTAGAATTATCAAAGAAAACCCCTCCCGCATTTATCGTTTGTACTTCTAACAAATCAGCATATTTATCAATTAGATAGTTTGCAGTCTTTTCGAAGTTAAAGGTTTGAAATACAGGATCATCAAGTAAGTCTATTCCTACCTCAAATAAATATTTTTTGTCGGGTGTTGCTAAATAGGCAAATTTCCGATATCCCCCAGTGGTTGTTGAAATATCTATACCATCATTGTAGTATTCCCCGCTTGCTCGACGTTCGTCTAGTAAAGTGGAAAAACGTGTGCAGCATTGCGAAAAATCTAAACCTTTATCTTTTTCAAAAGTTGTATAAATTACGGTATTTGATTTGTCGAGTACGTACACATCCATTCCATGTTCGTTTTTTATTTTCTGCAAATCCCACTTTGCTATATGTGGGTTTTCTTCATAAAACGTAATTAGTTCACGTAGTACTTCTTCCATTTTGCCAGAGATATCTTTATCAAAATAAAAATGTGCATTATCTACAGTTTCCATATCTGTCAGAATATGATTTTCAATTAATGTTCTATTCAAAACTTCTTGTTTTTCTATGTCCGCCGTAAGTATTTGCCTATTGAAATAAAAAATTACAGCCACCAGTATTAATGCAAAGGTAATTAAAGATATTAATAATTTCATTCTTAGGTTTTTCATGAACTTACCCTCTACTTATTTTCACCATCATTTTTTCTGAAACATTTAGAGATTTATTAGTACGATAGACTAAATGGCTTTTCACTAAAAGTTATATTAATTATATTATTACTGGTATAAGTATGTATATAAAAAATACCTCGACACTAATCGTCGTTAGCATCGAGGAATTCTTTAATCCCTATTTTGTAAGCAGGCTAGCTCTTCAGCGGTTAATTCTCGATATTCACCTAAAGCTAGACTATCATCTAGCTTTAGGCTTCCCATCGATAGGCGTTTTAAATACGTTACACGTTTACCAACAGCTTCAAACATACGCTTCACCTGATGAAACTTACCTTCTTGGATCGTTAACTCAATTTCTGATTGCTGAGCAGATTTTAATATGATGAGCTCTCCTGGTTTTGTTACATAACCATCGTCTAGCTCAACACCTTGAGCAAATTTCTCACAGTCTTCCTCAGTCACAATTCCTTCTATTTGTGCATAGTAAACCTTCGGCACATGTTTTTTAGGAGACAATAAATTATGTGCTAATATGCCATCATTTGTTATCAGCAATAATCCCTCTGTATCTTTATCTAGGCGACCTACTGGGAAAGGCTGGAAATGTTGATGTAAAGGCTCTAACAACTCGATGACAGTTTCATCTCGTAAATCTTCCGTTGCAGAAATAACTCCAGGAGGCTTATTCATCATAAAGTATACAAATTCTGTATATATAACACGTTCACCAAATACGGAGACCTCCTGCTTTTCAGGGTCAACTTGTAATGCTGCATCTTTCACATATGCCCCATCCACAGTCACTGCTTTTTGCTTTAGAAGCTGCTTAACTTCCTTGCGTGACCCGTAACCCATATTCGATAGTAATTTATCTAATCGCATTAGTACCTCCTATTTAAATCCCAGTTTGTTCGTAATTCTTGTCAATCGTTCACCGAGAAGTTTTTGTGCTAAGCCTAGGCGTAAAGAAAGATAGCCATATACTGCTACACCTACTCCAGCACAAATAACAGAATAAACTAATGCAGAGAATTTACCACTTACTGGTCCCATTAATAACACTAAAAGTTTATGAACGATTAGTACACTTACCGCCATTGCCGCTGTCAAAAGAGAAATGAGCATGACACGACGAATAACCATTTCTGATTTGTAGTTCAGTGCCTTTCGTAGCACAAGCATATTAATGATAATTGAAACACTATAGCCAATAGCTGTAGCAAGAAGTGCGCCATCTGCCTCCATCCAACGAATTAACGGAATGTTAATCGCTAGCTTGACGAAAATTCCAGTTAATAAGCTAAAGACAATCCACTTTTGGAAGTCAATGCCCTGTAAAAGAGCGGCTGTTACTTGGAATAATGCAAATAAAATAGCAACAGGTGCATAATGGGCTAAAATCATAGCCCCCATCTCACTTTCAGTATAAAGCATAAAGTATATTTCATTCGATAACAATGAAATTCCAACTACCGCAGGCAATGTAATAAAAATTAATATTTGATATGTTTTATCCATTGCATGTCGGAGCGATAAATATTCACCTTGAGTAAAGTATTTTGTAATCGTCGGTACTAGTGCCGACGAAAAACCTGTAGCTAACATTACTGGGATAATGACAACCTTTTGTGTTGTAAAGTTAATCATTGATAAATACTTATCCGTTACTTCCGCTAAGCCTATAGATATCATAGCTCCATTAAATGTTAGCATATCTACTAATTGGAATAATGGATTAGCTACGCCTACAAACACCATTGGAATCGAATACGTAATTACTTCTTTATATATGTTGGACATTGGTAGCTGCGTAGACGTCACACTTTGACTGCGCAGCAAATCAAATTCAGGTTGATATTTCTTCCAATAATAATAAAGTACTAGCAACCCACCAATTGCCCCAATAAAGGCAGCAAATACTGCAAAGGAAACAGCCGTTTCTGGTTTCCCATTGAAAACTACCACAACTAAGAATGAACCACCCAGTAACACAACAATACGAACAATTTGCTCCACTAACTGAGAAACCGCTGTAGGCTCCATTTTGTCATAGCCTTGGAAAAATCCACGCCAAAGGCTCATAAATGGCACGACAATTAACGCAAAGCTAACCCAACGAATAACCGAAGCAATTTGCTCTACCGTAAATGCCTGTTCATCACTTTTTATAACAAGACCCGCTATTGGCGTAGCTAACATAAAGAGAACAATAAATGCCGCTAACCCCGTACACATCATTATAAGTATGCCTGATTTCATAAGCTTGCGTCCTGATTGGTAATCACCCATTGCATTGTATTTAGAAACAAACTTGGATACAGCAATTGGCGCACCTGAGATGGCTATTGCTAGCATTATCGAATAGGGAATATATGCATATTGATAGAGGGCAACATTTTCCTCACCCACAATCGCATAAAAAGGAAAAATATAAATTAATCCGAGCACCTTTGATAAAAACATTCCCATTGTTAATATCGCGGTACCTTTCATTAAATTGGACATCGTACCCATCCATTCATCGTAAAATCAATATTTTCATTATCGTAACACTTATAAAATATTTGCTGTTAAATATGCTTATTTCAGCACAAGTAGAGCAGGCGTTTTTCAAAAAATTCGAGGTTTAACCTGCTTCTTGAGAGCTCTTTCTGCTACCCGAGCACTTTTACTGGGTACCTGAGCACTTTCTTCTGCTACCCGAGCACTTTTACAGGATTGTTTCAAATGCAGTCATATAAAAATAGCTTTCTTTACTGTTCAAACCTTAATACTACCGTCAATAAAAAATTCAGCAAAACAACTAGAAAGCACATAATCGCAAAGTATTAAATAAGTAAACCAACTGTAATCTTAACATATTTATAGGTATACAGACGCAGAAATACATTAAAAAGTTCTAGAAGCTCCATAAAAAATAGAGACTGGTCCTCCCTACTAAAAGTAGAAGGCTCAAAATAATCGGTGGAGATTACGAAAACCCCCACCGATTAAAGCTACTTCTCTATTACATATCTACGAAAAATTGTTTATACCATACTAAGAACACATAAGCTGTCCAAATATAACGTCCACGATTTGCTTTTCCTTCATAGTGCTCATCTAGATAGCCTACTAATTGTTTTGTATCAAAGAATTCATTGGCAAAGTCAGTTGTAAACATTTCTTTTACCATCTTATAATACTTTTCTTCACGTAGCCAGTGACGAATTGGCACTGGGAAGCCAAGCTTTGGACGTTTTGCCCATTCTTCAGGTAATTCCTGATGCGCAGCTTGACGAAGAACATATTTCGTATCAATGTCATTTACACGATATTTTGATGGAATGTTTTTCGCTAATTCCATCACTTCTTTATCTAAAAATGGTACACGTAATTCTATAGAATGAGCCATACTCATTTTATCTGCTTTTAATAAAATATCGCCTGGCATCCAAAGATTTAAGTCAAGATACTGCATTTTAGTAACATCATCATCACCTGGAACTTCATCGTAAATACGTTTTGTAATCGATTTTACAGATGGACCATTTTTATAGTCTGGCTTCAATACATTTAATGCATCTTCTTCGTCCCATACAACCGCTTCCCCAATGAAGCGTTCTTCTACTGTTTGACCACCTTTAACAAGGAAGTTCGAATATTGATTTTTAGGTAACGCCTCTGCTATACCACGTAACGCTTTACGAATACCAAATGGGATTTTCTCATATTTTTGCATTTTACCAGAGTTTTGGTACCATGAGTAGCCACCAAAAATTTCATCCGCACCTTCACCTGAAAGTACTACTGTTACATCCTTCGACGCTAACTCCGAAAGGAAATAAAGCGGTACAGAAGATGGGTTCGATTGTGGCTCGTCCATATGCCACTGAATTTTTGGTAATGCTTCAAAACACTCATCTGCCGAAATATATTTACGCTCATTTTGAATATTTAATGTGTCAGATAAATCTTTTGCTAAATTTGTTTCATTAAACATATCCTCGTAGTCAGAGAAACCGACTGAGAAGGATTTATCAGGGCGTAATAATGAAGTAATATAACTTGAATCAATACCACCTGATAAGAAAGAACCAACCTTTACATCACTTATTTGATGCGCGTCTACTGATTCACTTACAGTCGTACGAATGTCTTCTACATATTTTTCAATTGGAGCTTCTTTTGCATGGAATTTTTTATCCCAATACTGCACAATTTGCTTTTGTCCATTTTGAATAAGCATATAGTGTGCTGGTTGTAATTTGTACACACCCTTAAAGAACGTTTCGTCCATTGAAGAATATTGGAACGTCAAATAAGGACGTAGCGCATTTTTATTTAATTCTTTAATAAATGCTGGGTGTAGTAAAAATGATTTTATTTCTGAACCGAAAATAAAAGTACCATCTGTTGTGTTTTCTGTATAATACAGCGGCTTAATACCAAAGCCATCACGAGCGATGAATTGTAAATCATTCTTTTTATCCCAAATACAGAATGCGAACATTCCGCGAAGCTTTTTGACAAATTCTACTCCGTATTCAACATAACCATAAATAATAACTTCACTATCAGAGTGTGTTTTAAAGTTGTGACCTTTTTCAATCAAATCAGCACGTAGCTCTTGGAAGTTAAATATCTCTCCATTAAATACGAGAACGATGTTACCATCCGCACTGTACAATGGCTGATTTGCCACGTCTGATAAGTCGATAATACTTAATCGACGGAATCCTAACGTTACTTTATCATCACTGTGAATCCCACCGCTGTCTGGTCCACGGTGAATAATTGTATTCATCATATTTTCGATCGTTTGATGATGATCGATCACATTTGTTCCATTAATATAGCCTATAAATCCGCACATTCTATTTTTCACCTCATAATTTAGTGCATAACCTTTACCATAATAGCATGAAAAGACATTCATTTCATGCAGACAATACAGATAAAGCAAAACTTTCATCAGTGAGGTTATTCTACACCGATTATTCGTTCAACCCTGAGCACTTTATCTCACTTAAAAACACTTTAATTTTCCATCTAAACTTACAGTGTAAGCTCTTCACCATAACGTGGGGTTGATTTCCGTTCCGACTGGGCGCTTTCCTGGGGGCGTCCGATGAGCCGCTTCACTCGCGTTGCTCGCTCCAGGGTCTCATCTGTGACGCTGATCCCCAAGGAGTCGCCCAGTCTCCACTACAATCAACTTATATATATAGCAAAAGTTTTAATTTATGTCATTCCCAACTTTTGGTGACGAGCTACTTAAAGTAGAAGATAAGAAATTATAAAATACTTTTGTTTTATTTTCAATGTGAAAGAAGCCCCTCTATATAGACTTCATGTATAATAGGAAAGATTCCTAATTTGAAGAGAAAGTGAGTTTATATATATGTACGATGTTATCGTTATCGGTGGTGGCCCATCTGGTTTAATGGCCGCTGTCGCTGCTGGAGAGCGTAAAAAGAAAGTATTATTACTAGAAAAAGGGACAAAGCTCGGCAAAAAATTGGCCATTTCAGGCGGTGGTCGCTGTAATGTCACAAATCGTTTGTCCGTTGAAGAAATAGTCAAGCACATACCTGGAAATGGTCGTTTTCTTTACAGCCCATTCACGGTTTACAATAACGAAGATATTATCGCATTTTTCGAAGGACTTGGTGTGGCATTAAAAGAGGAGGATCATGGGCGTATGTTCCCTGTATCTAATCGCGCGCAAGATGTTGTAGATGCACTTATTCGTCAGCTTCAGAGGCTACATGTTGAAGTACGCTTAAACACACCCGTTAATAAGCTTCTAATGGATGAGGACAAAATTCTCGGTGTACGCCTTACAGATGGCACAGAAATTCGTAGTGAGACAGTCGTCGTTGCCGTTGGTGGGAAAGCTGTTCCACAAACAGGCTCAACAGGAGATGGTTATCCATGGGCAGAGCGTGCTGGCCATACAATTACAACTCTTTTCCCTACTGAGGTTCCTGTTCTATCAAAAGAGGATTTTATTCAAGCTCGTGAGCTACAGGGGCTTGCGTTACGAGATGTTGCGGTCTCTGTATTAAACAAAAAGGGCAAGGTGCTCGTAACACATCAAATGGACATGCTCTTTACGCATTTCGGATTAAGCGGTCCTGCTGTTTTACGCTGTAGTCAATTTGTCGTAAAAGAATTAATGAAAACAGGTTACGAGCCTGTGACAATGCGTATTCAAACTCTTGTTGATTATAATGAAGAAACGTGCCTACAATATTTAAACAGACTCATTAAAGAAGATCCAAAAAAAGCGGTGAAAAATGTTTGGAAAGGAATTACACCTGAACGCTGGCTTCTATTTTTATGTGAACGTGCAGACATTGATGTACAATTGACAGGTGCTGAATTATCACAGGAAAAAATCCGCAATTTAGCTAAACTACTCGTTAATTTCACAATGACAGTTAGTGGTACGCAATCCCTTGAAAAAGCATTCGTCACTGGAGGTGGCGTCTCTGTAAAAGAGATTGAACCAAAGACAATGGCTTCGAAGAAAAAGGCTGGTTTATTTTTCTGCGGAGAAATCCTTGATATTCATGGCTACACGGGTGGCTATAATATAACGTCTGCGCTCGTTACTGGACGTATTGCAGGGATGAACGCAGGACTGTAATATACTCGGGTATCTCGGACCTCTATCAGCGATTTTTCGGGAGTTATCGGCGATTTCTAGTCTTTTATCAGCGATATTCAACGACTTATCAGCGATTCTAAATCTTTTATCAGCGATTAGAGTACTTCTTATCATATAAAAAGCGTGTCCTGAAAATGCGGACACGCTTTTTTAACTATCTTTAGACATATATACTTCCTCAAATGGTTGAATGATGACAAATCCTTCACCTGAAAACGCCATTTGAATGGATTCACCACTACCACGACCGATAAATGTTCGGAAGCTAATATCTGTTTTAAACTCTGGTGCCAGATTACCTGACCATGCTACTGTGGCATGCGGGTCAGTATAGACCGTTTCACCAGGCTTCACTAACAATGTTAACGGTTCGAAATGAGTTGTGATAGCTACCTTCCCTCTTCCTTGTAAGGTTACATTAAACAACCCACCTGACATGACACCTGCCATTTTACGCATTAAATGAATATCCCAATCAATACTTGGCTCAAAGGCAAGTAAATCATTGCCGTTTACACAAATACTTTCATCCTTTAAATCGAAGACCGTTATTTTTTTCCCTTGATCGGCTAAATAAAGTCGCCCCTTACCTTTCGCTTTCATAAGTTGTGTACCTTCGCCGGTTAATGCTTTTTTAAACATTTTACCGAGGCCATGCTCCAGCACACGCTCACGCTCAAATTTTATATCTCCTATATAAGAAATCATCGCGCCCATTTTCGACCAAACCTCGCCATTTAGGTTGACCTCTAATACACGCTCAGTTTCTAACTCGAAATATTCATTTTCGTTGTCGTCTTGCTGTGTTTTATTGATAAATTCATTTAAAGAAAATTTCCCCATATCACATTGCCTCCTTATTTATTTTATATACGTTTTAACATATGAAAAGATTCAATCGAATTAAAGAAGTGATAAAAACGAACAATTGAATTATTAGGTGACTCTTCTATTCATTAAAAAACTAGCTTTTAGAGAGAGTGACAAAAAACCAGTTTTAGGTCGCTCTCTTGAAAATGAACCTCTCATTTGCTTTCCGTTACAAAATTTCTCTTTTGGTAGCGAAATCACTTTATTTACCATAATGATATTGACATCAGACATCGACTGTTATACATTAAACAGAGATTAATAAAGTGTTATATAACAATAGCTACAAAAAAAGACCATACAAGCGTCATGTGCGAAATGACACTCATATGGCCAATACCTTCAAGTGCGAATTGAAAGTATAATTTATTGTGTAGCGGAGACGTCTCCAACCTTTTGAGAAGCTTCTTTTAATGCTGTTCGTTTACGTACATCTGCACGTAAAGTTAATGAAATAATTAATGAAACTGCAATTAAACCTGTAAACACATAGAATACTGGAATATAACTTCCATAAGAGTTTTTAATTGTGCTCACTAAAAGCGGGCCGAAAATACCACCTAATGACCAAGTCGTTAATAAATAACCATGAATAACCCCAAGTTGTTTCGTACCGAATAAATCACTTGCAAATGCAGGTAGATTCGAGAAACCTCCACCATAGCAACTAACAACTAAGAAAATAAGTGCTTGGAAAATAATAACGTTTGTTGTATGTGGTAAGACGATAAATGTAACTAGCTGTGCGATAAAGAAAATTACAAAGACGTTCGAACGACCAATATAGTCAGACACAGCAGCCCATATTAAACGACCACCACCATTAAATAATCCCATTATTCCTACCATTGCTGCGGCTCCCGCAACTGATAATCCTACAATTTCTTGAGCCATTGGAGATGCAACAGAAATCATCATAATACCTGCTGTTACGTTTACTAAATGCATCGACCAAAGCATCCAGAAATGCTTAGTTTTCACAGCTTCACGTGCTGACATGACAGCTAAATCTTTTTTCACTACTTCTTTACCATTATTTGCAGCAGCCTTCATATTCGCTGGCATATAACCAGGTGCAGGCGGTGCTATATATGAAGCCCCTAAAATCATTAACGTGAAATAACTTGCCCCTAAAATAAAGTACGTTGTAGAAATACCCACAGCCTCCATTAAGTTAGCTGCGACTGGCGCTGTAATAAGTGCCCCTGAACCAAATCCAAGTACAGCCATACCTGTTGCTAAACCGCGGCGATCCGGGAACCATTTTACTAATGTCGATACAGGCGCAATATAACCAATACCCATACCCAATCCACTTAGTAAACCATATGTTAACCAGTACAATGTTACGGAATCCATTGAAATCGCTACACCCGCACCAGCTTGTCCTGCCCCAAATAGAACAGCTGCTATCATTGCAGATTTACGTGGCCCCATTTTTTCTACTAAGTTACCAAATAACGCTGCTGAAAAACCAGCAAGCCCCATCATTATTGTGAAAGCAACCGTTACGTTTGTTTCACTCCATCCCATTTCTGTGACAATCGGTAGCTTGTATACACTGTATGCATATGCTCCACCGATCGAAAGGTGAATAGCGATTGCGGATAATGCAATTAACCATCTATTTTTATTCATAATTTCTCTTTTCTCCCCTCTTTTGCTACCTGTGAAAGTTTTATGAACGTCCATGTAAAACAATTTAACACTTAGAATTATTCAAATGCAAGATGTTTTTTAAAAAAATATTATTTCTCCAAAAAGTATTTTATTTTTCACCCTAGTATTCTTATAGCGAAAACCCTACAGCCTCTAAGTAAATAGATGTTTATTAAACAAAAACCACAACATTTTTTAGCTAAAATTATTTTTCCACTCTATTATTCAACTTCGCATAAATTATCTTGATATAATTAATTTTGTGCATATCTTCACATACATTCAATGTATATTCCAGTTTTTCTAACTTTCAAAATTTCTTTGGATTTCTCTAAAAGAACTGAAACAAACATTCATTATGTAGAATTTTTTAGAATAGAAGAGAATTTCAAGACTTAAATTAATGAATTTCTTTCATGTAAAAAGGAACTAAAAAACAATATCACAAGACACACCTTACTTTTAATGGGTATCCAATTAAATAAACCCAATACATATTGTGCATATTTCAAAACGAATAATCATTACCTACTCATTTTTATTATTCAAATATATATTTTTTTATTTAAAATGAATCCTGCACATTTTTTTAGACTATGGCTAGTAATGCTTTTTAAACTTAAAAGCAACTAAACCAATAAGTTATAACAAAAACATTTACTATAGCACACAAGTAAAAAAGTACTTTTAGCCACTATTGTTGATAGAACAAAATACCATTATAGGTTTATTCATGTAAATACCAACACAGTCTTTATATAATTTTAATTTTATTATTTGTTGTTTTAACATCTCAATCATCACTTTGGTCCCTATTATAAAGACATGTATTTAATTAAAGACCGCCAATGTTAGACGATTGTCATTGTTACAATTTCTCTTCTTAATTACATATTTCAAAACAAAGTTCTCAATTAATCTAGTCATATATTAAAAAGAAATGCTCTGGAATAATTCGAGCATCTCTTTCCTTTTTTATAAAAAATAAATAAAATATACAATAATTATTGGCACTAGTGCAATAAATGAACCAATTGATATATAATGTCTATTTTCTTCATGCCCATAATAATAGTCAATCACAATAGAACTCATCATGAAGACAGCTAAAAACACACATATTGCAGCTGTACGATCTGGCGCTGCTAACAGATTTTTTTGCGCGAAAGCGTAGTGCTAACGTAGCGACAGCGACACGATGTTAGTCACGAAAGCGTTATCGCAGGACGTGATGCTTTTAGCCTTCGTCCCCCTACTCGCTTGCGCTCCAGAGTCTCGGGCCAACACGATGTTGGCCACGAAGGCGTTATCACAGGATGTGATGGTTTTAGCCTTCGTTCCTCTATTGCTGATCCTCAAGGAGCGCCCATTCTCCACTCCGCGACTAATAAACATCGATAAAATTGAAAAAAGACAGAACCAAAATTGATTCTGTCTTTCATCATATTGTGAAATGATCCAACCACCTAGAGTGCTTCCGTTAAGACTCCAGTTCTGTAACAAGTAATCTTAACTTTTATAGAAGCATGTAAATGTTTGTTTCCTTCATTTATTTAACGACGATATTAACAAGCTTACCTGGAATGACAATAATTTTTACTAAGTTTTTGCCTGCCATATACTCTTGTACTTTGTCATCTGCAAGTGCTACTTTTTCGATTTCTTCTTTTGAAGCATCTTTCGCTACGATGATTTTTGCACGTACTTTGCCGGCAACCTGAACTGCGATTTCCACTTCATCATCAACAAGTTTAGACTCATCATATGTTGGCCATTGCGCATATGAAAGTGTTTCGCCATGACCTAATATCTGCCATAACTCTTCAGCAACGTGTGGAACCATTGGAGCTAGTATCTTTACAAAACCTTCAGCGTAAGCCGTTGGAATAACATCCACTTTGTAGCAATCATTGATGAATACCATCATTTGTGAAATAGCTGTATTGAAGCGAATACCTTCATAATCCTCTGTCACTTTTTTCACAGTTTGATGATATGATTTTTCAAGTGTTTTGTCATCAGAAGCTTGAATTTTCGTAGAGATTGTTCCATCTTCATTGACAAATAGACGCCAAATACGATCTAAGAAGCGACGTGCCCCATCCAAGCCATTTGTTGACCATGCAACAGATGCTTCAAGTGGACCCATAAACATCTCATATAGACGTAAAGTATCAGCACCGTGTGAAGAAATAATTTCATCAGGGTTAACGACATTGCCTTTTGATTTAGACATTTTTTCATTACCTTCACCAAGAATCATCCCTTGGTTAAATAATTTGTGGAATGGCTCTTTCGTGTGAACAACACCTAAATCGTATAATACTTTGTGCCAGAAGCGAGCGTATAGTAAGTGTAATACTGCATGCTCTGCCCCACCGATATAAATATCAACTGGTAACCAGCGTTTCAGTAACTCAGGATCTGCAATTGCTTCTTTATTTGTTGAGTCAATATAACGTATGAAGTACCAGCTAGAACCTGCCCACTGTGGCATTGTGTTCGTTTCGCGTCGACCTTTTTTGCCTGTTTCAGGATCAACAACATTTACCCACTCAGAGATATTCGCTAATGGCGATTCACCAGTGCCTGAAGGACGAATATTATCTGTTTTTGGAAGCATTAATGGTAATTCTGATTCCGGTACTGGCGTCGTTGTACCATCTTCCCAATGAATCATTGGGATTGGCTCACCCCAGTAACGTTGACGAGAGAATAACCAATCGCGAAGACGGTAAGAGATTTTCTTCTCCCCTACGCCTTTTTCCTCAAGCCATTCAATAGCCTTAGCAATACCGTCCTCTTTGTTTAAGTCATCAAGGAAGTCAGAGTTAATGTGCTTACCATCTCCTGTGAATGCTTCTTTACTAATGTCTCCACCTTCAAGGACAGGAATAATTTCTAAACCAAATTCTGTTGCGAATTCATAGTCGCGCTCATCATGTGCTGGAACCGCCATGATAGCACCTGTACCATATGATATTAATACATAGTCCGCAACCCAAATCGGCATTTTTTTACCGTTAATCGGATTCACTGCATAGGCACCTGTGAATACGCCTGTTTTTTCTTTTGCTAAATCTGTGCGCTCTAAATCAGATTTCAATTTTACTTTATCTAAATAAGCTTCAACAGCTTGTCGTTGATCAGCAGTTGTAATTTGCTCCACTAATTTATGCTCAGGTGCAATAACACAGTATGTAGCACCAAATAACGTATCAGGACGAGTTGTAAACACTGTGAAGTTTTCATCTGTGCCATCTATACTAAATGTTACTTCTGCACCTTCCGAACGACCAATCCAGTTACGTTGCATATCTTTAATAGACTCTGGCCAATCAACTTCCTCTAAGTCATCGATTAAACGGTCAGCATAGGCAGTAATTTTAAGCATCCATTGCTTCATTGGACGACGTTCTACAGGGTGACCACCACGCTCTGACTTTCCATCAATAACTTCTTCGTTTGCCAGTACTGTTCCAAGTGCTGGACACCAGTTTACAGCTACTTCATCTACATAGGCTAAGCCTTTTTTATAAAGTTGGATAAAGATCCATTGTGTCCATTTATAATATTCTGGATCTGTTGTGTTAATTTCACGATCCCAATCATAGCTAAAGCCTAGCTCTTGAATTTGACGCTTGAATGTCGCAATATTTTTCGCTGTAAATTCTGCTGGGTCATTTCCTGTATCAAGTGCATATTGTTCAGCTGGTAGACCGAATGCATCCCAACCCATAGGATGTAGGACGTTATAGCCTTGCATGCGCTTGAAGCGTGAAAGGATGTCTGTTGCTGTGTAGCCCTCTGGATGTCCTACATGAAGGCCTGCACCAGATGGGTATGGGAACATATCTAACGCATAAAATTTTGGTTTTTCTGTTTCATTTTCAGTTTTGAAAGTTTTATTATCAGCCCAATATTGTTGCCACTTTTTTTCGATTTGTTGATGATTAAAACTCATTATTTTTCCTCCTTTAAATGTGTCATGCTTTTCACCTTAAGAATTGACAAAATATTTAAAAAACAAAAAAACTCGTCCCTTTCTTTGTCAGAAAGGGACGAGAGAATTCGTATCTCCCGCGGTACCACCCACATTAGTGATCACACTCGGCTCTAGCTTCCTTAACGCGGAAGGAACGGCACGCGCTATTTTCACGCGGGCAGACTCAGAAGGCGAGTTCAATTTGCTTTCCTACTAGCTCCCACCAACCGCTAGCTCTCTAAAAAGAACCACAAATTTACTATTCCTCATCATTGTCTTTACATGTATTGCATTTATTCTAATGGAAAGTACTGAAAAGCACAAGACTTTGTTTACATACTACCCATTTTTGAACAATTCAATCCCTATTTGTTAGACTGCATCTATTTTAAACTACGAGAAAGCTCCGTAAAAATAACCCCTAGCGCATAAGCACCAGCGTCCGGATAACCTAGGCTTCTTTCACCAACTGTACCAGCACGGCCCATTCGAGCAACGATTTCTTTTGTATATTCTGCTCCTTTAACAGAAGCCTCGGCTCCTTTTTCAAAAGCTGTTTTAAAATCCACACCAGCTGCAGCGCTTTCTGACCAAGCATTTACACAAGGTACAAGCGCATCTACAAGTGTTTTATCGCCTACCTCTGCCCCTCTTCCGAAAGAGCGTTCTCCGATAGATTGTATACCTTTAAGCGTAGCTTGTAACATTTCAGCGAACTCTCCGATTGTTAATTTCATTTTTCCTTCTACAGCTCTACCTGCAGCTCGGAAAGCCCCGCCCCAAATTGGACCAGAAGCTCCTCCGCAATGTTCCATAATTATCATAGAACACGCATCAAGGAAAGTCCCAATATTTAAATGTTCCTGACCTAGAATCGAGCTCCATTCTCGTTTTAATTGCTTGAAACCTTTAGCAACGCTCATTCCGAAATCACCATCACCTGCATGGGTATCCAATTCGCAGAAAGGCACTTCGTTCTTAATAATAATTCCGCTCATTTTATCTACAAGATAAATCATATTATTTAATGTGATTACCTCATTCTTGATGATAGCGTGTTCTTCCGCTGTTTCCGTCTCAAAGAAAACTTGCTTCTCTTCTACGTGGTCATTAATATCTACGTATTCTACACTCTCGACTGGTCCATCTACTTTAAATGCAGGTGTATTACATTCTTTCGATAGTAATGTTTTCAGCTCATCATCTAGTTTCATTACTGTTAGAGAAATCCCAGCCATATCAATACTTGTCATGTAATTGCCGACAAACGTTCTATTGATTCGTATATTTCTTTTACTCAACTCTCTAGTCACTGCATTGTTAAACAGATAAAGTTCTTGAAGCGGTGAACCGCCGAAACCATTTACTAAAACAGCAATTTCAGCATCTTCATCTAGTCCTAAATCTTTCATAAGGTCATTTGTCATACGGAAGGCTAATTCATCTGCAGTCATCATTTTTTCCCGTTTTCTTCCTGGCTCTCCATGAATACCGACGCCATATTCCATCTCATCTTCACCCAATTTGAAAGTTGGTGATCCACTAGCCGGAACCGTACAGGAAGTTAGTGCTAGACCAATTGTTCGAACATTTGTCGCTGCTTTTTCCGCTACAGCTTTGACCTGCAGCAAATCCATACCTTCTTCTGCTGCCGCACCAACGATTTTATGCACTAACACAACTCCCGCAACGCCGCGGCGTCCTACTGTATAAAGACTATCCTCCACTGCAATATCATCATCAACGCGGACATACTCTACTTGAATGCCATCCTCAGTAGCTAGGTGAGCACCATTTTTAAAGTTCATAATATCCCCACTGTAATTTTTAATAATGAGCAGTGTACCTTTTTTACTGGCTGTTGCTTTAATTGCTTGATATACCTGTATTTGTGAAGGAGAAGCAAAGACGTCACCGCACACCGCTGCATCCAGCATTCCTTTTCCTACTAACCCTGCATGTGCCGGTTCATGTCCACTACCGCCACCACTAATTAAAGTTACCTTATTTTCATTCATTTCTTTTTTCTTAATTACTTTATATTTTTTTAACAACTCAAGTTCCGGATGAGCCATAACCATCCCATTGCACATTTCCATAACGAGTGTTTCAGGTTGATTCATAATTTTTTTCATTTTTATTCCTCCCCCGTAAGTTCTGTTACATTATTCGCAGCCTATTCGTATTCACACTTTCATAACTATATTAATTCATAAGGAACATTTCTGCCATGATCATACCCCTCTGAAATATGCTATTTCAACGGATGTTTGGACACCCGCTGAAAGAAGTTAAAAGCGTATTCTTATTAACTATAGTAAAATGAAAGCGTTTTATGACAGAATGACGATTTGTCTAAAGACACTCATGTCACAATAACGAATAAAATTGTGGGGATGGTTATAATGATCTCTCAGACAGTGCATCTCCTACCTAACTTCTTTGCTTTCGCTAAAATTTTGAGGCGGGAGATTTGTACCTGACGCTTCGCTTTCGGTACAGATAACTTACTGCCCGTTAACGCGGGATCAAGTGAAACTTTAAGCAGTGGGGATTTTCTCCATCCCCCACTGCTTTATTAGTCTTCACCAATCGGGCGTTTACGGGCAGTTTATCTTCCAGATAACTTATTGCCCGTTAACGCGGGATAAAGTGAAACTTTAAGCAGTGGGGATTTTCTCCATCCCCACTGCTTATTAGTCTTCACCAATCGGGCGTTTACGGGCAGTTTATCTTCCAGATAACTTACTGCCCGTTAACGCGGGATAATTCCTGACATTCACGAAAAGCAAAATGCTGACATCCAATGCATTTATTTGTATCTAAATAGCTTAAAGCTTTATTAATCGCCTCTCCTGTATGCTGATAGAAATTCTCTTCACCAATTTCAGCATATAAGCCATTGTTTTGTAGTGCTAATTTCAATTCATCTTGCACACCTGTAACTAAAATGGTGCCACCCTGTGCTTCAAAATTCCGAATGATATTACCGAAATATGCCTCACCAGTTGAATCCATAAAAGGAACTTTACTCATGCGTAATATCAAAACTTTTTGTTGTTGATGAATAGAACTTACAATTGCCTGCTCAAAAGTTTGGGCTGCACCAAAGAAAAGTGGGCCCTCAATTGTATAAATACTAATTTGTGGACAGTCACGCTTCTGATGAACAACATGTGATTGCATCTTTCCGCTCTTTAACGAATGGTCTGGTAATACTTTTGTTACTACAAGCTTTTCGCTCATACGCTTCGCAAATAATACAACTGCTAATACAAGCCCTACCTCTACAGCTAATGTTAAACTTGTAAAAACAGTAAGAAGAAACGTAATGATTAAAACGAGGGAATCTCCTGATTTTAATTTAACGATGTGCGCAAAATGCTTTTGCTCACTCATATTCCAAGCTACAACCATTAAAACTGGAGCCATACTTGCTAATGGAATATGTGAAGCAAAGGGCGCCAATAATAATAAAGTGACTAATACAAATACACCGTGAATAATACCTGATATTGGTGATACTGCACCTGTTTTAATATTTGTCGCAGTACGAGCAATAGCCCCTGTTGCAGGGATCCCTCCAAAGAAAGGAGTGACGATATTAGCGATTCCTTGACCAACAAGTTCTCGATTACTATTATGTTTTGTATTTGTCATTCCATCTGCTACAACTGCAGATAGAAGTGATTCAATTCCACCAAGCATGGCAATCACAAACGCTGGTCCAATAAGTAGCTGAATTCGCTCTAAAGTGATATCTGGAATTGCAAATTTAGGTAATGTATTTGGAATTTGACCATAGGCCGTTGCGATTGTAGCAACTTGTCCAGAAAAAAAGAACGTTGCAACTAATGTAGAAACAACAATGCCTGCTAACGCCCCTGGAACTTTGGGTAAAACTTTCGGTGTTATTAAAATAATGATGAGACTAATGATTGCCGTTAAAATACTATAAAAGTTTGTCGTACCAATATGCAGAACAATTTCTTTTACATTGTCAATAAAATACTCATGTCTTTTTATATTAGTCAAACCTAAAAAATTGGCAATTTGGCCTGTAAAGATAATAACTGCAATTCCTGCTGTAAAACCTATTGTCACAGGACGTGGGATAAATTTTATTAATGAGCCAAGCTTAAACAAGCCCATTAAACACAAAATAATCCCGGCCATTAATCCAGCGATAAGTAAGTTTTCATAGCCATATGAAATGACTACCCCTAACAGAATTGGCACAAACGCACCTGTAGGTCCTCCGATTTGAAACTTCGAACCACCAAAAAGAGAAATAAGTATTCCAGCAATAAAAGCTGTATATATTCCATACTCAGGCTTAACACCTGACGCAATAGCAAAGGACATTGCCAGTGGTATTGCTACAATCCCGACAATAATCCCTGAGATTAAATCTTTCTTCAAATGATGAACAGAATATCCTTCATATCGCCCTGTAAACAGTGACTTCATCTATAAATCTTCCCTTCATAATAATAAGCAAGGTAAATGTTTCATAAGAACTCCGTTTACAAATTTTACATATCCTCTTCATTATTTTCGTTAATAGTCATTTCTTCTAATCTTGAAATTGTATTTATTAAGTGATTGTTGAAAATATCTTTTGCAACACCAAGTAATTCTCCAATCATCGGATCGCTTAAAGAATAGTAAACTTTTTTTCCCTCTTTCGTCCCATGCACAATATTTTTGCCTCGTAATACACTTAATTGCTGAGAAACAGCTGAGCCCTCTTTTTCTAAGCAGCTTTGAATTTCATTGACATTTTTTTTACCATCTACTAGTAATTCTAGAATTCTAATTCGTAATGGATGTGCTAAAGCTTTAAAAAAATCTGCCTTAAATTGCTGCAAGCCCTCTTCCACATAAATCCCTCCAAGTATCATATTCATATATTCAAACATTTGAATATGTATGATAGATTGTACGCTAATATATGTTAACTTTCAATATCAAACAAAAAAAAACGAGCAAAAAACGTGTTTCCCACACAGTTTTTGCTCGTTTTGAAAATATTTTTGTTAAATTCAACTATTAATCTGTCACTGTTTTATTCTTTCGTAAAGGATAATCATAGATAAGGCATGGAATAATCGCAAACAATACTATAATTACTAGGATTAATACGAGTACAATCATGCCAAACTGATCGACCATAATACCACCAAATAGAGGTCCAATCATACGACCAGTTGTTGCTGCACTATTAATAATTCCTTGATAAAAGCCCTGACGTCCTTTTGGTGCAAGCTGATTGGCGATGGTAGGTAAAGCAGGCGTATAAAACATTTCACCAAAAGTTAGCACAACCATCGCTGCTCCAAACATTTTAAAATCACTTGCAAATGCAATGATTCCAAAGGATATTGCGATAAGGATAACGCCAAATACTAATTGACGCTTCAATTTATTTTCCCAACGTTTTACTAGCGGCGCAATTAGCGGTTGCCCTAAAACAATAAGTAGACCATTAATAGTCCAAAGTAAGCTGTACTGTTTCAATCCTAATCCTAGATCTTGCGTATAGGAAGAAATAGTCGCACTCCATTGTGAATAAGCTAGCCAACATAGTACAGAGGAAGAACTTATAATTAATAATGCATAAAACGGCGCTTTATTTATAATTCGCTTACTTTCACCCACGACATTCTTCGGTGCAATGCTCCCCGCTTCTAATCGTTTAAAAGTAAAAAACGCTATAAAAAAGAACAAAATATACATAGCTAAGTTGACTTTAAAGACGTAGTCAAATTTATAATCAGCAACAACGCCGGCAAGTGCAGGACCAATTGCTACTCCTAAATTTTGAGCTAAATAAATTGCGTTAAAGGCCTTTCGTCCACCCTCAGGCCACGCAGTTCCAGCTAAAGCAAACATTCCTGGGAAAACAATACCTCCACTAAAGCCAAGAATCGTTAAAATCCACACATAATGTGGCCAGCCGTGCCAAATCGTTAAAGCAATTAATGAGGCAATCGTCAAAAGAATGCCCAACATTGTTGATTTATAGCCACCTATTCTATCAAATAAATAACCACCTAAGAGATTCCCTAATACGCCCGCAGCAGAATTCAACATCAACACAAAGCCCGCCATCGCAAGTGACTTCCCTAAATAATCGTGCATATAAATGGCGTTTAAAGGCCATAAAAACGAGTTGCCCGTCGTATTCACAAGCATTCCGATAATTAAAAACCAAACACTTTTTGGCATAGAATGTCCTCCATTATTTCGCTACTCTAAATAGTTAGTTTATGTTGAAAAATACAAAAGTACAAGAAAAATAAATTTACTCTTTTTACATAGGCTTTAGAATATTTTTTGTGTAGTTTTTTTCGGCCTTCCTCATGATTTACTCCGGTCGATGTACTTTTCGCTTGGCTTCCCTCATCATTCGCTCAGGTCATTCACATAATATTAAATTCTTCCCTCATGACGGAAGCACTAGCACGTGATAATATATAGTGTTAGAGGAGTGAAATAAATGACAGAAACAAACTTTCCTTTTCCTTCAGATGGGTAACTATACTGTTACAACAAATTTAGACAAACCTATACAAACCTGTATAGAAGCATAGATTTATAACAGAATACCCTTCGTATCAAGCGATTGGTGCGAACTCCACGTTAATTGCTTTTAACTCCTAAAGCCTTGTGACCAACGCGGAGCTGGAAACGGCAGACGTAACGGTGCGAAAGCAGAAAAAACAATAAGGATGGCATAAGCTGAAAAAAATTACTCAGTGTCCGTAAAGGATCATCGTGACAACGGAAAACGGTGGCGCTAAGTGCTTTGGCAATGGATGTTTAGCAGCGAAACTCCTAAATCTCTAATGAGACAAGGAAGACGTTCAACGACTATCTCCTTGAGGGAGAGTAAAACCGCAAGCGAATGGCGGAAGAAAAATGTGGCTCTTATTAGAAGATAAGATGAAGATATAGTCTGCGCTTATGTGAAAGCATAAGAGGTCTACTCGTGAGAGAAAGACTGCATGAAGGGTTGCGCCTTCGTGTGAACAAGAAAAATATATACAAATATAAAAATGTTAACAACCTCTCTAAATAGGGTAATGTGATTTTATCATAGTGAAAGAGAGGTGGTACGCATGGAATGAATGTCCGTTGGGAAATTTGCTAAACATGTTGGTGTAAATGTTGTAACGCTAAGAAGAATGGAAGCAAAAGGCGATTCGAACAAATCATTTACATCAGTGTTCTAATGAGATTGTGAAAACCAAGCCATCTCGTATTGTAATGGAACAAATTTAAATGTAAAAGGTATGATGAAAAATAAACATCTGGCGAAGGCGGTAGCCGGGCAAAAGCTATATGAATTCAAACGGCAAATTCAATACAAATATCAAAAATACGGAATTGAATTCGTTGAAGCCGACAGATGGTTTCCATCATCAAAATTTGTTCTTGTTGTGGACAAATCAAATCCGATACGAAACTGAAAGAGACAGATTATATATCTGCTCTTGCGGATTAAAGTTGGATAGAGCTTTGAACGCAAGCATTAACTTAGCAAATTACTCAATCTAAGGAATTTAACTGACACTAAACCTTAGATGTGTACGCAACGATACTGCGGAATTTAAGCCTTTGGAGAGTCATACTAAATGGCAGTAGCTTCGGCGAAACCAGGCTCGTAGAATAAGGAAGACACAAAACGAAAATCGAAAGATATAAGTTGTGTCACAGTGGAGATGTCTGCATTTTTCAAGAAATGTATATGTTTTTCGTATCGGAAAAGATATTATACATGGAATCGATATTTACGTGAGCAATTCGGTCATAAAGTTTTTAAGGTAGCACTAGACGCGGGCTTTGACTGCCCAAATCGTGATGGTACCGTTGCCTTTGGAGGTTGTACGTTTTGTAGTGCAGCAGGTTCAGGTGATTTTGCGGGCAACAAAGTTGATCCTATCGAGGTGCAATTTGCTGAAATACGTGACAAAATGCATCAAAAATGGAAGGACGGCAAATATATGGCCTACTTCCAGGCGTATACAAATACACATGCACCACTACCAGTATTAAAAGAAAAATTTGAAGCAGCCTTAGCCCAAGAGGGTGTTGTTGGATTATCCATCGCAACTCGCCCAGACTGTCTACCAGATGATGTAGTCGAATATTTAGCTGAATTAAACGAGCGCACCTATTTATGGATTGAGCTTGGGCTTCAAACTGTGCATGAAAAAACTGCAAATCTTATTAACCGTGCCCACGATTATGCAACCTATGTGGAAGGTGTTGAAAAACTACGAAAACATGGTATTCGAGTTTGTTCGCACATTATTAATGGTCTTCCTCTTGAAGATTATGACATGATGATGGAAACTGCTCGTGAAGTTGCAAAGCTTGATGTACAAGGTATTAAAATTCATTTACTGCACCTTTTAAAGGGTACACCAATGGTTAAGCAATATGAAAAAGGCATGTTAGAATTTTTAGATCAGGACGTTTATACAAAACTTGTAGCAGATCAACTTGAAATTCTACCACCAGATATGGTTATTCACCGTATCACAGGCGATGGACCCATTGATTTAATGATTGGCCCAATGTGGAGCGTTAATAAATGGGAAGTATTAAATGGAATTGATGCTGAGCTTGAACGCCGTGGAAGCTGGCAAGGGAAATTTTATAATGCTGAGGTTACGAAATGAAGCTACAACGCGTTTTACAATATGCACAACAGCTAATAGAGGATACAGTTGAAGTGGGCGACACTGTAGTGGATGCCACAGCAGGAAACGGCCACGACACATTGTTTTTAGCACAACTTGTCGGCGATGAAGGTCAAGTATACGCCTTTGATGTTCAAAAGAGCGCTGTTGATGCAACTCTCCATCGCCTTTTAGATAATGGCTTAGAGCATCGTGCACTTGTTTTACATAGAGGGCATGAAGAAGTAGCCAACTATGTCCACAAGCCAGTAACTGCTGCAATTTTTAATCTTGGTTATTTGCCTGGTAGTAATCACGACATCATTACACAGCCAAATACTACGTTACAAGCGATTGAAGATTTGCTAAAGCTGCTCAAAATCGGTGGTCTTATTGTCCTTGTCATTTATCACGGTCATCAGGGAGGTAAGGAAGAACGAGATGCTGTGATAGAATATGTCAGTCAACTTCCCCAAAAATATGTACATGTATTAAAATACGAGTTTCTTAATCAACAAAATGATCCACCATTTGTGATTGCTTTGGAAAAAATGAAAAATTATTCGTTAAGTTAGTTAGATAATATAGTAATTTATTTGAGGCATGATTCCGATAGAGCATTGGAGTCATGCCTTTTTATTTAGAAAAGAAAATATCCCCCGATGGCGCGGGGGATAGGGAGGAGTACTTAATCTTTACTTTCATGTCAAATTACCTTAATTAACTTAGCTTAGTTAGATTTTAAAAGTGTTTGTTGTTTCATTGCATCCACATATCGTTGATTGACCTTATCCCTAGGGCTCCAACTGATCATAATCATATGATAGTTTCGGTAAATGGAACACGGTCATTTTTTCACCCCCTCCCAAAAAGTTTCTCGAAGGAAAGATAATTTCCTTAAGACAAAATATACCTTCTTTTTCTATTGCCGTCAATAGAAATTTTTTATAAAACAAAAAAGCTATCTAATAGAATAAAAATCTATTAGTAGCTTTCTAGTTATAGTCTATTTATTTTTACGTTTTTCATTATAATCTACCCAGAAATCTGCACCTTTAATGCCTAGTTTACGAGGATCAAAAACAGGATCTTTTCCTTCTTTTTTCTGTTTCTCATAATCCTTTAATGCGACTATAGCAGGCTTCATAATAATTAAAATCGCTATAACGTTAATCCAAACCATTAAGCCCAATCCAACATCCCCCATAGCCCAAGCAAGATCGGATGTGCGGATAGTACCGTAAAACGAAGCAATTAAAATTGCAAATTTCGCCAGCCAAATGACGACTTTTTCTGTAGCTCCTGAGAATAAATAAGCCACGTTTGTTTCGGCAATGTAGTAGTATGCCATAATTGTCGTAAAAGCGAAGAAGAATAAGGCAATTGCTACGAATGGTCCGCCATAACCTGGTAGTGAAGAATCGACTGCATATTGTGTGAAGGCTGCACCTTCTTTAATACTTTTTGCAAATGTTATTTGTTCTTCTCCAGTCAATCCGCCTTTATTGAAATCACCAACATAAACATATGAATCAGCGCCATCTGCTGCTTTTTCATCGTGCACATTATACATACCAGTAAACAAAATCATAAATGCTGTAGCTGAACAGATTAATAATGTATCAATGTACACAGAAGCCGCTTGTACAATACCTTGTTTAGCAGGGTGAGATACTTCTGCTGCCGCTGCCGGATGCGCACCTGTCCCTTGACCTGCCTCATTTGAATAAATACCGCGTTTAACCCCCCATGCAATAGCGGAGCCAATAATACCACCAAAGATTTCATGTGCACCAAATGCGCTAGAAAAAATTAATGAAAATACAGCTGGTACTTCTTTAATATTCATTGCAATAATGATGATGGCCATCAGAATATATGCTAATGCCATAAACGGTACAATGATCTGTGCAGCATTGGCAATCCATTTAACCCCACCGATAATAATTGTACCTAATAATACGACAATAATAAGTCCTGTAATCCACGTCTTAACATCGAAAGCGTTTTCAACCGCTGTCGCAATTGCATTCGATTGAACACCCGGCATCAAAACTAACATGGCAACTAATGCGGCAACAGCAAAAATAACTGCAAACCACTTTTGCCCCATTCCTTTTTCTATGTAAAAAGCTGGCCCACCACGGTATTCTGTATCTTTCTCTTCTTTATATATTTGAGCCAATGTCGACTCAACGTAAGCAGTTGCCGCACCGATAAATGCGATTGCCCACATCCAAAAAACAGCACCAGGTCCCCCCATCCCGATTGCTGTAGCTGTACCGGCAATATTACCTGTACCTACTCGACCAGATAATGCGATAGACATCGCTTGGAAAGATGAAATCCCCTTTTCTGATTTTTCGCCTTTAAACATTAAAACAAACATATCTTTAATATGTCTTACTTGTAGGAACCGTGTAATAATCGAAAAAAAGAGCCCAATTAACAAAATGCCATAAATAAACCATGGTCCCCATAAAATCTCATTAATTTTCCCGACGATTGTTTCCATTTTACCCCTCCAATTAGAAAAATATTACTTTGAGTCATTATAGTATTACATTTTTCAGAAAATTACAATATTATATTCAAGTAACAGAAAATTAGTAATTTTTCCAGTTAATTGGAGAGGTAATTCACTATTCAATTATATAGCCAATTCTTCGAAGAGCATTATTAATAAAATCACGTATATAAACAAAAATCTCGTCACGCTCTACTTCATGAAATAGATTATGATAACAGTTTGCCCATTCTTTGAATTGAAACTCTGTAAATTCCATCTGATGTAGCCAGTTACGTGTTTGTTTAGTTTCAGTAATATTATCTTTTTCAGCTGTCATAACTAACATAGGCATATTAGGGAATTCAGCCTTAGGCAATAACACTAAATTGCGCATCATTTGCTGTAGTTCTCGATACCATTTCACTGAAACGACTGACGAAAAAGGAACCTCATCCTTCATCTCATCTCTACCTTCTAAACTACGCGTTAATGATTCTAATGTAATTTCATGGGTCAGCTTCACATTTGCAGTCAGGGCACTTAAACTAGTTAAAGCATTTGATAGTTTACCTGGCAATAGCTTTAAATGAAGCCAAGGTGAAGTTAAGATAATCCCTGCGCATTCATATTTTCGTTTTTGCATGGTATGTAGTAATAGTGTCGCACCAAGCCCATGTCCTATCAAAAAGACAGGTAAATTATACGAAAAAGCATTCTCCATTAAATGCCTTGTATATTTGTTGTATTCTTTAAAATCTTCATCGTGAACACGAGAAAATCCTGCATTTACTCCATGGTTAGGTAAATCCCCCATGACTATGTGGAAGCCTTCCAATCTAAGTTTTTCTATAAGCCATGCATACCATCGGTGATTTTCATATGCACCATGAAGAATAGCAACCACAGCCTTTGCTTGTCCATCAGCTTCCCATTTCCACATTTCACATAGTCCTCCTAAAAAATAATTACACAATGATTATATCGGAATATCTAGCTCATTTTAATTTTATATTTCCATCAAGTTGCGTATTTGATACGATAATATTACATCATAGAAAGAAAAGAGGCGATCCTTATGATCTATCCATTTAAAGGTAAAACACCCAATATCGATCCATCTGTTTTTATTGCCGATTATGCAACCGTTACTGGTGACGTTACAATAGGTGCTGAAACAACAATTTGGTTTAACACAGTTATTCGAGGGGATGTATCACCAACAATTATCGGAAAACGAGTTAGTATTCAAGACCTCTGTTGCTTACATCAAAGCCCTAAATATTCGCTCATTATTGAAGATGAAGTAACAGTCGGACATCAAGTAACTTTACATAGCTGTACGATTCGTAAAAAAGCCTTAATAGGTATGGGCTCTATAGTATTAGACGGAGCGGAGATTGGAGAGGGTGCATTCATTGGGGCGGGTAGTCTTGTACCTCCTGGCAAAGTCATTCCTCCAAATAGCTTAGCATTAGGGCGTCCTGCAAAGGTTGTAAGAGAATTAAATGATGAAGATAAAGAAGATATGGAACGCATCATACGTGAATATGTAGAAAAAGGACAATACTATAAATCTCTTCAAACAGAAAATAAATAGCTATTTCAACAGCTCCACGTTTGCTTGAACAACCGAGCCACACATAATTATGATTAGGAGCTTCTCTTTTTCGACAAAAACAGCGAAAGGGGCTATTAGAATGTTGAGCCCCTTTCTGTAATAGTATTTTAAAATATTTTTCCAGCTACTTTATTACTTTAGCTGAATAGCTTATAAGCCTGCTTTTTCTTTTAATGCGTCAGCTTTGTCTGTTTGTTCCCAAGGTACATTTAAGTCTGTACGACCGAAGTGACCATATGCTGCAGTTTGCTTATAAATAGGGCGACGAAGGTTAAGCATTTTAATAATCCCTGCTGGGCGTAGATCAAATAGCTCGCGTACCCATTTTACAATTTCACTTTCCGTAACTTTTCCTGTCCCAAATGTATCAACAGCAATAGATACAGGTTGAGCAACACCAATCGCATAAGCTAGTTGTACTTCAGCTCGTTCTGCTAAACCAGCTGCTACGATATTTTTTGCCACGTAGCGTGCTGCATATGCCGCTGAACGGTCTACCTTAGTTGCGTCCTTACCAGAGAAAGCACCTCCACCATGACGTGCATAGCCACCGTATGTATCAACGATGATTTTACGTCCAGTTAGACCAGCATCCCCTTTTGGACCACCAATTACGAATCGGCCAGTTGGGTTGATGAAATATTTAGTATTGGCATCTAGTAATTCACTTGGAACAACTGGAGCAATAACGAATTCTTTTAAGTCTGCTTGAATTTGCTCAAGTGTAGCTTCTTCGTCATGCTGTGTTGAAATTACAATCGTATCCACGCGCACTGGTACATTGTTTTCATCATATTCAATCGTTACTTGCGTTTTTCCGTCTGGACGTAAATATGCTAGTTCACCAGATTTACGTACTTCCGTTAAACGACGAGCCAATTTATGCGCTAAACTGATTGGTAATGGCATAAGCTCTGGCGTTTCGTTACATGCATAACCGAACATTAAGCCTTGGTCACCTGCACCAATTGCTTCAATGTCAGCATCTGTCATAGAGCCTTCACGCGCCTCTAATGCTTGGTCAACACCTTGAGCAATATCAGGTGATTGCTCACCAATAGCAACAAGTACTGCTAGGTTTTCAGCATCAAAGCCATATTTCCCACGTGTATAACCGATTTCTGCTACAGTATCACGAACGATACCTTTAATATCTACATAAGTAGAAGTAGTAATTTCTCCTGCTACTAAAACTAAGCCTGTTGTTACTGTTGTTTCACACGCTACACGTGCGTTTGGATCTTCTGCTAAAATAGCATCTAAAATGGCATCCGAAATTTGATCACAAATTTTGTCTGGATGTCCTTCTGTTACACTCTCTGATGTAAACAGTCGACGTTTTGTCATTTGGTTTCCTCCTATTACTTTTACAAATAGTATTTGCGAATTAATACGGTACTCATTACCCATGTCAAGTCCACCCCCTAAGGATTGAACTCTTAAGCCGTTGTTGCTGTCGCTACGTTTGCACTACGCTTTCGCACAATAAAACAGCTGTTGCTCTTAACACGAGGGTTTCGAAAGATCCGTCATTTTAATAAGGAAAGGACTATATACTTACCTTTATATTCGTTTTTAACAATAAAAAAATCCTTTTCTCACGTTTACTTAACATGAGGAAAGGAATAATGACTTCATAACCTTTCACTCTTATCGTTCAAGGGGTTTCCCCTTGCATCAGGTTGGCACCAGCGCATGTCGTGAAATAGTTCATGCAGGTTGCCGGGTTTCACAGGGCCTGACCCTCCACCAGCTCGGGATAAGAGTATCCGTTCAATATCTCATAATACGTAAAAGGTCGAACGTTGTCAAATATTTTTAATGTATTCTTTTAAAGAAAGTATGGGATTTATAATTTGGATTATGCTGTAATTTGAAACAAAATAATCCCTATTCTCCACCTCACATCATGTGTTAACATATGTGTGACCCCTTTACAGCACATTTTGTAGCTACAGAACATGTGGTGGATGAATATGATTGTAGCCTCTTTTCAGTTGACGACAAGTCCAACAGATAAAAAACCAGCTAAGACTTCACATCCTGTGCGAACCTCATGTTAGCCAAGAGCTTCCAAACGCAATTTTGCTGTGTCGAAAGTGATTGTGTGATCACTTATTATAAATAGGGTAAAAAGCATTATCAAAACGAATCAATTTACTTTTTGTCGTTTTCTTGAAAAGTAATAAAATCTGAAAAATAATTTCTGAATTAGTATAGATTATTTAAGCAATTGTGTTATACTATTTTTGAAATTAAGAAAATCTCCCTCAAACTCTAGGGAATACTATAAAAAAGGATGGTATTTAATCGATGAATTCAGTAGAAATTGCAAACGAACTGAAGGAATTATTAAGCGGCGGTAACATTAATGTTCAACTTTCAGTACCACAATTAGCTGAAAAGGCTACTTCTCGTGGTGAAGCTATGTTAACAGTAGATGGCGCAGTTCGTGCAGAAACTGGCAAATACACTGGTCGTTCACCTAAAGATAAATATACGGTAGAAGAAGATAGCACAAAAGATAAAATTGACTGGGGCAAAGTTAACCGACCAATTTCTTCTGAAGTGTTCGATAACTTATATGTAAAAGTAGTAAAATATTTAAAAGAACGTGACGAATTATTCGTATTCAAAGGCTTTGCTGGTGCTGACAAAGATTCGCAATTAAGCATCCAAGTAATCAATGAATATGCTTGGCACAATCTTTTCGCTCATCAATTATTTATCCGTCCAACTGCAGAAGAATTAGCTTCTCATGTTGCTGACTTCACTGTTATCTCAGCTCCTAACTTTAAAGCAGACCCTGCTGTTGATGGCACAGCCTCTGAAACTTTCATCATAGTATCACTTGAAAAGAAAATTATCCTAATCGGTGGTACTGAATACGCTGGTGAAATCAAAAAATCTATTTTCGGTATTATGAACTACTTATTACCACAACAAGGCATCCTTTCAATGCACTGCTCAGCAAACGTTGGTGAAACTGGTGATGTTGCATTATTCTTCGGTTTATCTGGTACTGGTAAAACTACTTTATCAGCTGACCCTGACCGTAAGCTTATCGGTGACGATGAACACGGTTGGTCTGATAATGGTGTATTCAACATTGAGGGCGGTTGCTATGCAAAAACAATTAACCTTTCTGCTGAAAAAGAACCAGAAATCTACAACGCAATCCGCTTCGGTTCTGTTCTAGAAAACGTAGCTGTTGATCCAGAAACTCGAGTTTGTAACTATGATGATGGTTCATTAACAGAAAATACACGTGTAGCTTATCCAATTCAATACATTGAAAATATTGTTGATCCATCTGTTGCAGGTCACCCAAAAACAATCATCTTCTTAACAGCTGATGCATTTGGTGTATTACCTCCAATCAGTAAATTAACAAAAGAGCAAGCAATGTACCACTTCCTAAGCGGTTTCACATCTAAACTTGCTGGTACAGAACGTGGTGTAACAGAGCCAGAACCAGTATTCTCAACTTGCTTCGGTTCTCCATTCCTTCCACTTCCAGCAACAGTTTATGCTGAAATGTTAGGTCAAAAAATTGACGAGCACGGTGCACAAGTATTCTTAGTGAACACTGGTTGGACTGGTGGCGAATATGGTACTGGTAGCCGTATGAAGCTTTCTTACACTCGTGCAATGGTACGTGCTGCAATTGATGGCAAATTAGCTAATGTTGAAACAATTCAAGATTCAGTATTCGGTTTAAACATTCCAACTTCTATTGAAGGTGTACCAACAGAAGTGCTTAATCCTCGTGATGCATGGGCAGACAAAGCTGCTTATGATAAAAAAGCTTCTGAACTTGCTGGTTTATTCACCGAAAACTTCAAGAAATTCTCAAATGTTTCTGAAGCTATCACTAAACTTGGCGGTCCATTAAAATAATTCATTAAGCAAAGGGAACGATTTCAGTCGTTCCCTTTTTTGTGTTGAAAGACAAAATGGTCCAGGAAATCTTTGAGAATGTTTTGGAGCTTTAATTGAGGGTGATTTCCATTCCATGTTACTCGCTTTCCTGTGAGCTAGCATCAGGCCGCTTCCTCCGCTTCGTTGTTGTTGCTGTCGCTTCGCTTCGCTTTCGCAAAAAAACTGTGGCTGAAGTTTTGTTTTATTACTATAAATTAGAGTGACATGCTAATGACTTGGTTGATTGGAGTGGAGACTGAGCGACTCCTTGGGGATTAGCAATAGTGGAACGAAGGCTAAGAGCATCACATCCTGTGATAACGCCTTCGTGACCAACATCGTGTTGGCCCGAGATCCTGGAGCGAACAGCGCGAGTGAAGCGGCTCATCGGACGCCCCCAGGAAGCTCTGCTCTGCGCGAAAGCGAAGCGTCAGCGGCAAATGTTTTTATCTGTGCGAAAGCGAAGCGTCAGCAACAAAGCGCTCAGTCGGAACGGAAATCAACCCCTCGTTTTGCCGAAGAGCCATACTTTATTTAATAAAACACCTTAATTCCATTGACATAATAGCATTTCAACAACATGCAAAGGAAACGATTAGAGTCGTTTCCCTTTTTTTATATTCCCCTATTTAGAGAATTCTACTTTTCATATTAGTAACTTTGTGTATAATTCATAATAGTAGTTTTAGGGGGAAATATATGAAAAGAAAGTATAAAGTGATTATTACCATTGTCAGTCTTCTATTAGTATTGTTTGTTGTGGCTGGATTTTTTGCAGGGAATTATTTCTATAACTTCGCTTTAAATCCTAATACTGATAAATCAGATGTGTTTAATTCTCCGCACAATTCTATTGCTGTTAGTCCTAAGAATGCTAAAGAAAAAGAAGAGAGTGAGAAGTGGTTTAAAGAGAATTACAAGGACTCTTATATACAGTCTTTCGATGATTTGAAATTACATGCCTATACGCTTAAAAATACAAACGAAACAAATAAATGGGCAATTGTTTTCCATGGATATTCATCTGATGGCTCACAAATGGCAAAGTACGCTAAGCATTTTTATGATACAGGCTACAATGTTATCATACCTGATGCAAGGGCTCATGGAAAAAGTGAGGGTGACTATATTGGTATGGGCTGGCATGATCGGCTTGATGTAGTCTCTTGGATTAATAATGTTATCAGTTCTGATAACAACGCTGAAATTGTTTTGTATGGTGTTTCCATGGGAGGTGCTACAGTGATGATGGCCTCAGGAGAGGATTTACCTGGCAATGTTAAGGCTATTATTGAGGATTGTGGTTATTCCTCAGTTTGGGATGAATTCTCCTATCAATTGCAAGCAATCTTTAATTTACCTGAATTTCCTATTATGTACTTTTCTTCAATTGTTACGAAGTTAAGAGCTGACTTTACACTTGGTGAAGCTGATACCGTCAAGCAAGTAGCAAAATCGAAAACACCGATGCTATTCATTCATGGAAGTAATGATACATTTGTTCCATCTGATATGCTAGATGAAGTATATGAGGCTGCCAATGTACCGAAGGAGAAATTTATAGTTGAAGGTGCTGGACATAGCGGTGCAGAAAGCGTTGCTGGAGACGCTTATTGGGAAACTATTAATAACTTTTTAGCAAAATATATAGATTAAATGTCTTTTTTTCTACCGTTCAGGAGCCTGCCATAAAGCACCTGAACGGTTTTTTAGGTCTACCCGAGTAGTTTTATACTTGCCCAGAGCAGTTTTTCACTTGGCCCGAGCGATTCTTCGGTCTACCTGAACGGTTTTTCGAACAAAAAACTCCTTTTTGAAAAAGAGTTAATCAAAATGGAGTAAACTCTCTAAATGAAGTTTGTATCAATTTCCCTGCAATTTTTAGAAATTAATGCTTTGGAAACCTTGAAGTATTTGTAAATCAATTTTATCTGCTTTTGTCCTCGTAATGATAAAATCTAATCCTTTTTTTGTGTTATCTGCAAATTTAGGCAATGCTTCAAGAGCATCTGTTAAAGGTTTGTTGAAGTTGTCCCAATGTATTGGAATAATAAGTTTCGGTTGTACTTTCCGCACAGTTTGCTCATAATACATGTTTTGAAAATCTTGATCTTGAGCACCTAATACTCCTATTCCTAAAAATAAAACATCAGCATGAATGTCATCTAATGCCCCTTCTATATAGTTAGCACTTGGTTTAACATAGAATGTTTTATTGTTATGCGTAATCAAGAAATCGTATGAAGAATCTTCATGATAATCTAGGGCTTTTGCTGGTTGTTTAAGCGGCTCTTTTATTTTTTCTCCTTCGTCAAAGGTTGGTGAATGTTTTGATTGAATGACAGTGACAGTAAAATTACCAAACTGCATTGCCTTATTTACTTCGTATACAGACATCTGTTTCATATTTATACCATTACCAAGTCCTATATTAATTGCTGATTCTGAACCGTATACATGCGTCCCAGTTTGTTTAGCGATATAAGCTAAATCTAACGCATGATCATAATGTGTATGAGCGATAAACAATCCCCGAAGTTTATTATTATCAATTCCTATTTTCTTAAAGGCTTTATTTACAGCATCTGCATCAGTTTTTACAGTACTGAAAGGCAACATTTTTAATAAGGGCAGCCTAGAAATAAAACCATCAATCATTAATTGTGTGTTGCCATCATCAAATAATAAAGATGATGTTCCTAAAAACGTGACCTTTATCTGACCTTGATTTAATGCTTTTTGCTTTGTTTTCGGAGCGTAATATTCCTTGTATTGTTGAATATCTGCTGAAGGTGTTAAAAACTTATAATAAACAAAAGTGGAAGCAATTATCATCAATACTAATCCTACAATAATAATCTTGCGCCTTTTACTTATTATGTATTTCAACAATACTCTCCTCTCTAAACATAATATTTTATTGGCGTTTCATCCACTCGCAAAGTGCATGTACTGTTTCTCTATTTTTGACCGGTGGATACTGATGAGCATAGCGAAGATCATACCATGTTTCAAATGTTTTATTGGCATCCTTCAAATAAAATTCTAACTGTCTTGCATGTTCAATATCTACATTTTCATCACGATAGCCATGAATAATAAGCACTGGAGCTGTAATGTGCTCTATCTCAAATAGAGGTGTTCGAGCATCATAAGCCTCTGGTACACGATTAGGTGTCCCTCCGATAACACGCTTCATCATCCGGCGCATATCTGTACGCTCCCAATATGTAGCTGTTGCATCAGATACTCCTGCCCATGTCACAACGGATGTAATATCTCTACGTAAGATTGCGGTCCAAAGTGCCATAATACCACCACGTGAAAAACCAAAGACATGAATATTATCATTACAGAACTGTTTTAGCACGTCTACTGCGTATACAGCATCATAACGATCAGCTCCTGCAAACTCATCTCGACCTTCTCCACCTCGATTACCACGGTAATATGGAGCAAAAACAATAAAGCCTTGAGCTGCAAACTGTGCGACACGCGAAGGTCTAACCATGCCAATGCTTTGCATGCCTCCCCGCAAATATAAAAAGCCATCATATGTACCTTCTGCCTTAGGCTCCGCTAGTAATCCTTTCACACGTATACCCTTTGACATATACGTGATTTCCGTTAAACGAATAGCTGGATTAGGCGAAGGATAAGGACGTTTTCCAACGATCTTACCATTGGTCATAATGCTTCAACTCCTCCAGCATTTTCTGCATACCTTCATCCTTCATATGAAAGCTTAAATTTGGATGATGAACAAATTCTTCATCCGTTAGCCAAGTCATCCCTGAAGTTTCTAAATCAAAATCAATGTCCTCCTGCCCAACAAACTGTGCAGTAAAGACCGTTTTACAAAATAAGATATCATCATGAACGGCGTATTCTGCAAACCATCTAAGGTTTTTTACATGAACACCAGTCTCCTCGAATACTTCCCTAATTGCTGCCTGCTCCAATGTTTCCCCAGGTTCTTGCTTACCACCTGGAACCTCGACACCACGGCGTTTATGAATTGTACATAACCACTTATTTTCATGCTTTAATAAAACAAGTACATGCTTAGGCTCAATGGCCAATTCGCCTTTATTAAAACTTAAATCCACTTGTAAACCATTTAAATCTGTAAATGTAAACAAGCTCCTCAACTCCTTTTTTCGTTCTTCAGCGTTACGATTATGATCTTTTATTTCACTATAGTGTAATCATGTAGCTACAATCAACAAATTAAATCACTAATATTCAACTCCTACATTTACAAATAATGTAATTACGAGCGATTTTCATGTTAATGGTCATATTCGCACTTTTACCGCTAGCTATGGTTTTGATTTAGTCTTTCTCCACTGCTAGCTGCTATTCCTAAAAATGCAAGCTCATCTCTTAAGACAATGGTTAATCCATCAAGAGTTGCTCTTAGCCGTTCAGTTTGCCAAATTAGTGACTGGAATAATAACCTTCAAAAAAATTGATTCTCGTAAGTATTGGCACTCTTTTAATTTTAATAATTAAATATGCGATAATAGTAGTTTTCTATATTAGCTTTCATTAACGGTATCGTCTCTTTAACAAAAAAAACGTGCTTCAAAATTATTGAAGTCACGCTCTGTTTTTGACTATATAACTTGTTTACCATCGAAATAAACGATTGGGTTTTTAACAACACAATCAATATGGACATCTGCCGCATTTGTACCACCAAAAGGCACATTACTGCCAAATGCAATATGAATGGTGCCATATACCTTTTCATCCTCAAGTACATTCCCACATAAAATAGCACTTTTGTTTGCACCGATACCAAACTCTGCAATAATACGACCGTTGTCCTCACCTAATAATTCAAGTAATCGTGGACCATCTGGACCTATTGCTTCTTCTAGTCGACCATTACGAACCTTTAACAATAATGGTTCCTTTAATACTCCTATGTTGGCAATTGAACCATCGACCAAAATTTCGCCATTTGCAGATGTCTCAATAGGAGCAATGTATGACTCTCCTGACGGAATATTACCATAGTCTCCTGGATTACGGACAATACCTGTTGAACGAATTCCTAAACGGTTTTCTATGCTAAACGTTAGCTCATGTCCATCTTTTACTATCCGTACATCTTTTGCAGGATCAAGTAAATTAACATATTCCTCCACAAGCACTTCTATTTCACGTGCATTAGCATGAAGTGCACCTTGTTCAAGCATTGCTAATGTAACTCCTGGCATTGTCGCAACTCGGCCACCTTTTTCACATGCTTTTTTACGAGCCATTGTATGTGTTAAGGAATGAGAGGTAATGCAAAGTGTCACATCTACATTAGACATTAGCGACGATATAGCGTTAATTGGCTCCTGTCCAGATTTCTTCAATAATGGCATCATGACTAAGATTGTGTTTTCCGTAATGTTTAACCCAGCTTCATGAAAAATTTTAGCGATATCTTGTTTATGAACATCTGTTAGAATAACAAGTGTTTCTGATGATTGAACTTTTAAATTACCTTTTAAGATATTCAGTGCAATCTCATGTAAATGTTGCATATAATTACTCCTTAATTAAAATTCAAATGATATCTACGAATAATATCTTCAATTTCTTGTTTTGCTTCTGTTAACGGTTCCAACACTTCTGAAATACGTTGCTCTGTAAAACGATACGTAGGGCCTGATACAGTGACAGATGCTACTACCTGTTCTTCACTATTAAATACAGGTATCGCAAGTGCGAGTACGTCCGCCGTATATTCACTTTTACTTACTGCATAACCACACTCTCTGATTTTTTCAAGCTCAGCTCGAATTTCACTCTTATCGGTCATCGTATTATTGGTATAAGCGATTAAAGGCTCGTCAATTACTTTTGATATTTGCTCTTCATTTAGGAAAGCAAGCATCGAACGATAGGAGGCACCTACATAAAGAGGTGTTCTACTTCCTCTCGAAACTGAAAATTTAACCTTATTTACAGGCTCTGCTTTCAGCAACGTCAACGCTTCTAGACCATTCAAAACTGTGAAAACAGCTGTTTCACCTGTCGTATCTTTTAATTTTTCAAGAATTGGTATGCACAGTTGGTCAATGTTTAATGAATCATACATATTCATTCCAATTTCCCATAAGGCAATTCCCAATGAGTATTTTTTGGTAATAGGATCTTTTGTAATAAATCCGTTATTCTCAAATGTCTCAAGTATTCGATATAAATTTGTATGATTCATATTCATTGCCGTTGCCAGCTCACGCCCACCCCATGAGGGCTTTTCCTTTGTAAACATCTTTAAAACAGCAATCGATAAATTTAAAGTTTTTAGCATCTCTCTCATCCTTTTGATCTATTTATCCCGCATTAACGGGCAGTAATTTATCTGTACCGAAAGCGAGGCGTCAGGTACAAGACTCCCACCTCAAAATTCAGCGAAAGCAAAGAAGTTAGTTGGGAGATTAACTGCTCGTAAAGGCCTGATTGGTGAAGACTAATAATCAGTGGGGATGTAGAAAAACCCCCACTGATTAAAGTTTCACTTTATCTCGTACAAAGGGTTGCATATTACTTTTACTTCAAAAAGGGGGAATAATTGAAGTAGTAAAATATTAAGCAACCGCAAGTACCAGATCCATTTAACTTTAATCAGTGGAGGATGAAGAGGAGGCTAAGAACACTGCCGTCCTGTGCGTCATCCCCCACCGATTAAAGTTTCACATAATCAAAAGCAAGAGAGTAGCATTCTCTTACTTTTGATATAGGAAATCAATTACAGCAGTAATATACACTTTTGCGCAGCGTACGATATCCTCAACACGTACTTTTTCATTATAGCCATGAATACTTGGTAAATAAGCTGGACCATATTGCAGCACAGGAATATCATATTGTCTGAAATGACGAGCGTCGCTACTTGCCCATTGCATAACGCCATACGCCTCTTTTCCCGTAACAAATGAAATATTATCAACAATTGATTTACATACTAGATTTTCCGCAGGGGTGTAGTTTGCCACACTTTTAAATCCAAAACGTTTTATCAAATAGTCAATATTCAATGCATCCAATTTATTTTTCAAAATTTCAGTTACTTCTTCTTGGGTAATACCAAATGGTAGACGACAATCTACCTGAACCTTACAATAATCTGGAATAACGTTGGACTTCGTACCTCCCTCAATTGTACCAATATTTACAGTAATTTTCTCTAGAACTTCTTGATATTTCAAGCGATCTTTTTCAACTTCACGCATATATTTTTTTGATACTTCAATAAGAGGCTGTACTTCTTCAGGAATATTAATGTTAAGATCCCATAATGTACGAATTTCATTGATAGCACGAATAGCATCTACAATGGCGTTTTTCCCGGCTAATGGTGACAAGCTTCCATGTCCTGGTTCTCCACGTACTTCTAGTTCAAACCAATATGAACCCTTTTGACCAATTGTCGGATTTAGGGGTGATGAAGGCTCTGCAATTAAACAGCCATCACCCTTTACTAAACCACGCTCTAAAAGCCAAGGAACTCCATACTCGCCACCTGTCTCTTCATCTGGCACGATCGCTAATGTTAGCTTTCCTGGCAATTCAATATTTAATTTTTTTAGCATTTTTGTTGCAAAAATAATACCTGCTAAGCCTGCCTTCATATCACTTGCACCACGGCCAAGCATCCAGCCATCCTTCACTTCCCCAGAAAACGGGTCAAAATCCCATTTCGAAAGATCCCCCACTGGGACAACATCTGTATGCCCACAATAGACTAACTCTTTACCTTCATCATTACCAATTGAAGCTACTAAGTTAAACATTTTATCGGCAGATTCATGTTTTTCATATGGAATGTTCACTTCATTTAAATAGTTTTCTATAAAATTTGTAATTTCTGTTGTATCTCCGGGCGGGTTGACACTTGGTATTTGAATTAATTTAGAACAAAATTCAATTAATTCATTCTTGTTATTTTCTACTTCATCGATTAATCGCAGTTTCAGCTCTTGTAAATCATTCATGTGCGTGTACCTCATTTCCTTTTGTTTGTAAATGATTCATGCTACCATATAACTTTTCAATGCGGGTGAATTGCTTTTCGTCATAGAATGAGCATTTATTGGCACCATAAGTTTTAGCTACTTCTAACACAAAACGAACTACATTCTCTACATCTGTAACATGAGTGGCACCTGTTGCACAGCCTGCAACTACTGATTCTGTAGTAATGGCAACACCTACCACTGGGCTTGATGTAGCAACTGCTGGTTGTAAAATACTATTTATATGGAATAAGCCATTTCCATATGGTGTAATATCCTGTGTTGTAATGGGCATTACTACTGGTGAAATTCCTGCTGATTGGGTGTAAACATGTAATAAATCATCACTAATTTTTAAAATATAGCCCTCTTTGACAGTAGGTGTAATAGCAAATCCTTTATGGTTACAAACTTGATTGCCCTTCGTTGTGTCGATAGATAAAATGGCATCCATTTCTGCATCTACCTCGTGCTCATTCATGACACTAATATCGACTGGTGAGTTCATGAACGGCACTGGCTTATGTGGTAAAGTTGGTGCTGTTGGACAAATATGCGTTGTGAAAATAACATCTCCCACAAATCGATCACCCTTTAATACCATAGCTATAGCTTTTGCTGCACTTGCCATACATGCTAACGCACCATCACCATCGGAAACAAAACCTGTCATTTCTGGACGTGCACCAATTCCACCTAAACGTCCGATAATGCCTAAAGTTGGTGCACACCCTCCGGATGATTTACCGTTCTTCCCTTTAACAAGAACTCTTACAAAATCGGTAGAACCACTTTTACCTGTAATCGTTTTTACAGTAACATCCGCTGACGGATCAATATTGTGTAAATAATCTTTGACAACTTCCCCATTCACATAAATACTATCCATTACCTCGTATAATTCAATAACATGTTTTAATGACATAATAATTGCGCTCCTTTTCTAATCAATAATACTTCGCTATCACAGGCATTCATTTTGATAGAGCTTAGTGAAAATCAAGTTATATGGACTTTTAACCTAAGCTTCAAAATGAATAACATTCCATCTGAGGCTTTTTTCAATGTAGTGTTGATCACTTAAGGCATTGCCAAAGTTGATTTCTCGTCTAACTGTAGTTATTGTTTATCCAGCTATTAGTCCTACGTTAAGTAGTTGAGACGTCATGCCGAGCTGAGTTAAATAAATGACATGATACTTGATGTGTTGCAGTAACCGAATCGAGTGTAGGCTGAACTTGTGCACATTTTTCCGTTGCAAATCGGCAACGTTTATGGAATGCGCAACCACTCGGTGGGTTAACTGGACTCGGAACGTCTCCAGATAAAATGATGCGTTCCTTCGTATCAAACGGATTTTCTTTAGGAATTGCTGATAATAGAGCTTGCGTATATGGATGCTGAGGATTCTCGTATATCTCTTCATACGTTCCAATCTCTACGATCTTCCCTAAATACATGACCGCAATACGATCACACATATAATTCACAACATTTAAATCGTGTGAAATGAAAATATATGTTAAGCCGAATTCCTTCTGTAAATCTTTCAATAAATTAATAACCTGAGCTTGAACAGATACATCTAGTGCTGAAACTGGTTCATCACATACAACAATATCTGGATTTAACGCAAGCGCACGAGCAATATTAATACGTTGTCTTTGTCCACCTGAAAATTCATGTGGATGGCGCTTTGTATGATAGGCGCTTAAGCCAACTGTTTCAAGTAAGTCTACGACACGTTTTTTGCGTGATGCATCATCTGCAATGCCGTGAATCACTAATGGCTCAGCAATTAAGTATTCGATCGTTTTTCGTGGATCAAGAGATGCATAAGGATTTTGAAATACCATTTGTATCGATTTACGCGCTGAGCGAATACCCTTTGTATTTAGACTTGCTAAATCGATTCCGTTAAACTCTACTTTTCCTTCTGTTGGTGTAATTAATTGGTTGATTAAACGCGCAACAGTCGATTTACCACATCCAGATTCACCAACAATGCCTAGTGTTTCACCTTTATATAATTCAAAGCTTACACCATCTACTGCTTTTACAAATTGTGTTGTCTTTTTAAAAGGAATAGAACTTTTAATAGGGAAATGCTTTTTTAAATTACTAACTTTTAGTACAAGTTCTTTATTGTGCTGCATTAAAAATTCCCTCCTTACGTTCTACAATTTGTTCTTTCGATTGCAAATGGCAAGCCACAAAATGATTGTCTTGAACCTCCACTAATTCGGGTACTTTACTACGGCAAATATCTGTTGCCAAAGGACAGCGAGAAGAGAAGTGGCAGCCACTATGCGGCATCGATAAATCTGGTGGACTTCCTGGAATTGCTGGTAACCTGTCATGCTCTTGAGTTCCCATCATAATTTGTGACTCAAGTAAACCCCATGTGTAAGGATGCAATGCATTTTCATAAAGCTGTCTTGTTGTAGTGGATTCTACAGTTCGTCCTGCATACATAACATTTACTTTGTCACAAAGCTCCCATACAACACCTAAATCATGTGTAATCATAATGATGGCAGTATCGTGCTCCTGCTGTAGTTTTTTCATTAAATCGAGAATTTGTGCTTGTACCGTTACATCCAGCGCTGTAGTAGGTTCATCTGCTATAAGCAGCTTTGGATTACATGCTAATGCAATTGCAATCATGACACGCTGTCTCATTCCACCTGAAAATTCGTGTGGATACATTTTCAAACGTTTTTCAGGCTCTGGAATACCTACCATTTTTAGCATGTCAACAGCTTTCACACTTGCTTCTTTCTTTGATAAATTTTCATGAGCACGTATAACTTCAATAATCTGATTACCTATTGTTAAGACTGGATTCAAACTTGTAATGGGGTCTTGGAAAATCATCGACATTTCATTACCTCGTACATTGCGCATTTCCTTTTCTGATATCCCTAGTAAGTCGCGCCCATAAAAATGAATTTTTCCATTTGTAATTTTTCCTGGCGGAGATGGGATTAAACGCATTAATGCTGTAGCTGTAACACTTTTCCCCGAACCCGATTCTCCTACGATTCCAAGTGTTTCCTTCTTATCTAATTGTAAATTCACACCATTTACAGCTTTCATCGTAGAACCGCTACTTTTAAATTCAACTGTTAAATTTTCTACATCTAGTAAACGTTCAGTCATGACTCCACCCCCTTTCATATCAAACTTTCATTTTCGGATCTAGTGCATCACGTAATCCATCGCCTAAAAGGTTAATGCCAAGTACGGTTAATAAAATACAAATTCCTGAGAATGTCGCCATTTGAGGATTCAACACTAGAAAATCTTTGCCATCTTTCAAAATACTTCCCCATGAAGCTGTAGGAGGTTGGATTCCTAATCCTAAAAAGCTCAGTGCTGCCTCAGATATAATTGCCCCAGCAGTACTCATCGTGCCGTAAACAATTAAAGGCGCCAGACAGTTCGGTAAAATATGACTAAAAATAATACGTGTATGTGTAGCGCCTAATGAATGCGTTACTTCAATAAACTCTTCCTCTTTCACACTTAATACTTGTCCTCGAACAAGTCGTGCAAATCCTGGTATATTGGCAATACCAATGGCCACAACTACATTCACTAAACCTTGACCTAGCACTGTCATTAATGTGATTGCTAATAAAATGAATGGGAAAGCAAACAGACCATCCATTGTGCGCATGATGATAGAGTCTAAACGGCCTCCAAAATAACCTGCAAATAATCCTAGTAATGTGCCAAATACTGCTCCAAACAGCACCGCAGCAATACCAACAACCATTGAAATTCGTGTACCATAAACTAAACGGCTAAACAAATCACGACCATAGTTATCTGTACCGAGTAAATGTCCATCTGTATTCATCGGTAAAAATGATTTTCCAACAGTCATTTCATTCGGTGGATGGGTTGCAATCAACGGAGCAAAAATGGCTACAATCATCATCATTGCAACAATTATTAAGCCGATTGTTGCCAATTTATTTTTTAACAACTTTCGTAGCAATGTATTTTTCTTTCTATTGTCATTTACAATTGCTTGAGCCATAATTACTTTTTCCCCCCATCCGATTCTAGATTTACTTTTGGATTTACCACTTTATATAAAACATCAACGACTAGGTTAATGAGTACAAAGATGAACGCAATAAAAATTACTGTCCCTTGTACAACTACAAAGTCACGTTTATCAATAGCATCTACGATAAGTCGTCCCATACCTGGCCAACTAAAAATAGTTTCAGTTAGTACGGCACCACCTAGTAAATTTGAAATTTGCATCCCTAGTACAGTTAAAATTGGTGTTAAAGCATTTTTAAATGCATGTTTACCAATCACTAAATATTCTTTAATTCCTTTCGAGCGTGCGGTTTTAATGTAATCTTGCGAAATAACCTCAAGCATACTTGAACGTGTAATACGTGCAAATGTCGCCATCGGAATAGTAGCTAAAGCACATGCTGGCAAGATTAAATGTTTAATAAATTCCCAAAGTCCATCATCTAAATTGCCCATACCCGTTGCTGGTAGCCACCCGAGATTGACACTAAAGAATAGAACTAACATAATCCCTAACCAAAAGATCGGCATGGAGACTCCAACTAAAGATACGAGCATTACTGCATAATCAATGATTGTATTTTGTTTTCTTGCTGCTAATATTCCAGCTGGAATCCCGATGACTACTGCAATTAATAGTGCTGCCAAAGCTAATAACACTGTATTAGGAAATCTTTCTACAATGAGCCCAATGACAGATTCACTATAAGAATAGGAATATCCCAAATTAAGCTGCGCTAAGTCTGCTACATAGGAAATAAATTGTGAAGGAATCGATTTATTTAAACCTAACTCTTCTCTTAAATTCTCTACATCTTCCACACTTGCTTGGGGTCCAAGCATTACAGATGCCGGATCACCAGGTATCATCCTAGTAATAATAAAGACAATGATTCCTACTACTAGGAGTGTGGGAATGAGGTTAAGTAACCTCTTTAAAATAAATGAGCCCATTATTCCAAGACCTCCTTTTCATTATTAGAAACAGTGATTCATATTGTGAATAACCAAATAGTACACCTCGCTAACTTTTTGTAAATACTTTTTTCTGAATTTTTATAATTTTATATTTACTTTCGCTTTACATTTGTGCTACTTTTATGTCGAACCTACTATTTTGAATCAATGGTTCATATTGTGAAACAAACTAATAAGGAGGCTGGCAAGTATGAAGCAAATAAATGCAAAAAAACCTTTACTACTATTGTTATTAACTTTAATGATTGGTGTTTTAGCTGCTTGCGGTGGCGGTAACTCAGATAAAGGGAGTTCAGCTGGAGAAAAAGATGGAGACGCAACATCTGGTGGGTTATTAAATGTCGGACTTTCGGCAAATGCAAAAACATTTGACCCTATAAAATACACAGGGGTTTATGAATCACAAGTAATGCGCCAAATGGCTGACACTTTAGTTGTTTACAACAAAGATTTATCGGATATCATTCCTTCATTAGCAACGGAATGGGAAGTATCTGATGATATGTTAGTCTATACATTTAAGTTACGTGAAGGCGTTAAATTCCAAAAAGGTCAATACCAAGATGGCCGTGAAATGACTGCTGAAGATGTGAAGTATTCATTAGAGCGTTCTGCAAAAGAATCTGCCATGAATCGTTTAAGCGGTGTAACAGAAGTAAAAATAATTTCCAATCATGAGGTTGAAATACATGTAGCCTCTCCAAATGCTGCATTACTAGCCATGCTGACTGATGCAGGTAATATCATTATTCCAAAAGAAGAAGTTGAAGGTTGGGGAGACAATTTCTCTGAACATTTCATAGGGACAGGACCATTCCAATTAACTGAATGGAAAAAAGACCAAGAAGTCAAACTAGTTCGTAATGAAAACTACTGGAGTGAAAAACCTCACATTGACAACTTAACAATGAAATTTATTTCTGATCAAAACATGATGACAAATGCATTACGTTCTGGCGATATCGACATCGCCATGGATGTAAAAGGTCAAAACCGTGAAATTATTAGCCAAGATAGCAATTTTGAGCTTTTAACGAATCCAGGTTTATCGATTGTCTATCTTGACCTGAACAATAAGGTAGGTCCAACAGCTGATAAGCGAGTGCGTGAGGCTATTTATAAAGCAACTAATGTTGAGGAAATTATCTCTGGTGTTAACCAATGGGGTGGCGGTGATGTTTCTTATTTACCTTTACCACCAGGCTCATGGGGGTATGAAAAATCTTTAACGGATTTAGTACCAAAATACAATCCTGAGGAAGCGAAGAAATTATTAGCTGAGGCTGGATATCCTGATGGTTTCAAAACTGAAATTTTTGTATCAGAGGCACGTGTACCTTATGCAACTATTTTCCAAAGTCAATTAAAGAAAAACTTAAACATTGACGTTGAAATTAAAGTTCTTGAGTGGGGAACTTATAGTGACACAGTAGCTAAAGGGAAAGCACCAATGAATATTGGTGGTTGGACTTGGTATCCTGATCCATACTTCTTCTTATATCAATTGTTCCACACAAATCAAATTGGCGCTTTAGGTAATGGTAAAGGCTACAGCAATCCAGAAGTAGATAAATTATTAGAACGCGCTGTTTCTGAAACAGTTGTTCAAGAAGAACGTGCAAAATTATATCAAGAAGCTTTAAAACTTATTTTAGCTGATGTTCCACGAATTGAATTAGAAGCAACACAAACAGTGGCTGGTGTTAACAAAAAGGTAAAAGGCTTTGAAGTTTCTGCAGATAACTCCGTACAAATCGTACATCCCAACGGCACAAACGTTTCAATTTTTAAATAACTTAGCAAGAAAAGTGGAGATGCAGATCTCCGCTTTTCTATTCATATGGAGGGAATTTTCGATGACTCGTTATATAAATGGACTCGTTTTCAATTCTAAGACTCGTAGTTTTGAAAAAAGCAATTTTCAAGTACATGGACAATATTTCAAACAATCGAATGCCGTTGAAACAAAAATCGATTTAGATGGTTATTACATCACTCCCGGCTTTATCGACAGCTGCTCACAAATTGGACTAGCTGAAATTGGCATTCGCTGGGAGGGTGATGATAGCTTTGAGTTTGAATCACATCTACAATATTCAGTCGTAGATGGAATATATCCATTTGATATCGCATTTAAAAAAGCAATTTCACACGGCATAACTGCATCTCATATTGTCCCCTCTCCCAAAAGCTTAATTGGTGCGAAAACAGCTATTATACACCACATTCATACAACGGTTGATGAGATGGTGATAAAAAAAGATGTCGCCTACTCCTTCTCAATTGGTCAAAATGCTAAAAGTACGTTTTTTGTCGAGAAGAAAAAGCCATTGACTCGTATGGGTATTGCAAAGATTATGAGAGAAACACTCCAACAAATTAAAGAGCAGGAGCCTCTAATTCGAAAAATTGTGGTACGAGCACATAAAGCTGTTGATATCGAATTAATTGCCCGCCTACAACAAGAATTCGAATTTGATTTCCATATCATCCATGGCACTGAAATCCCGCTTCTAGAGGATCCATTATTGAATACAGTCATTGCAGGCCCTACATTCCGTTATATTGAGCATAACGAAATGATGGCACTGTCACCTAAATTATACAAGCAGCTTGCAGCAAGTAAAATCCCATTTGTATTGTGCACAGATCATCCCGTAAGTAGTGCAACTCATCTAGCACTTGAAGGTTGTTTAGCAGTTCGGGAAGGATTATCACGTCAGGATATGGTTTATGCGTTAACGACTGGTGCGGCTACTTTCCTTGGAATAGAACATATAACAGGTTCCATTAAAGATAGTTTACTAGCTGATTTTGTTGTCTGGAATAAGCATCCTTTAGATTTAGATGCAAAAGTTGTTGCCACTTTTATTAAGGGTAAAAAAGTATACGCATGGGAAGAGGGACTGACAAAATGATTATTTATCATCATGCAAAATTTATAGCAGTAAATGAACAAAATGATCTCTTTGAACAGCTATGGATCGAAGATGGTCGTATTGTCTATGTAGGGCCTGCTAAAGAAATCCCTGACAATGCTGAAGTAGTTGATTTACATGGAGCATTTGTGACACCAGGTTTAATTGATATTCATGCACATGTTGGTACGTGGGCAGAGGTTACTGAGGATATAAATGATGCTAATGAATATAGTGAACCGTTCACCCCCCTCATGCACGCTTTGGACAGTGTAGATATTCGTCACTTTTCTTTTCAGCATGCTCTTGAAGGTGGCGTAACTACCGTTCAAACTGGGCCAGGAAGTGCCAATGTCATCGGCGGGATTTGGAGCATATTAAAAACTGCGGGTCCAACACTTTCTTCAAGAATACTAGTTGAGCGTAGTGGCTTAAAGGGCGCTTTAGGTGAAAACCCTAAAAATGTTTTTGGCAATCAATATAAGCGTAAACCCATGACACGTATGGCAATTGCTCAATTATTACGCGATGGCTTCCAACGTGCCACTCGTCTAAGTGAAGAAGAAAAAACAGAGCATGTAAAACATAATTTAGAGTTACGTCCATTTATCGAGGTGCTACAAGGCGAAATGCCACTGCGTCTTCACTGTCACCGAGCAGATGATATCATGACTGCGATTCGTATTGCAAAAGAATTTAATGTACAGCTACATTTAGAGCACTGTACGGAAGGACATATGATTGTTGATGCTGTGAAAGCTAGTGGATTTAATGCAACTGTAGGGCCCTATATGCTTACACCATCAAAGTATGAAACACGTAATTCAACACCAGCAATCGCAAAAATTTTTAAGGAACATAATATTCCATTCGCTATTATGACTGACCATCCATTTGTACCAATTCAATATTTAAAGTATTGCGCCTCTGAAGCAATTCGTTATGGATTAGATGAAGAAACCGCATTAAAAAGTATCACCATTAATGCGGCTAAGCTTGTACAGCTCGATCATCGAATCGGCTCTCTTGAAGAAGGCAAAGATGCAGATTTCGTAGTATGGTCTCATCCGATTTTTGAAACTGAAGCGAAAGTGCTACAAACCTATGTCAATGGTAAAAAAAATTACGAAGCGGGGTGAAGAAAATTGGTGAAATCAAAAATCGCAATCGTCACAATTGGTCAGGCACCTCGCAAAGACATGGCTGCTGATATTCAACAATTAAAAAATGCTGGTTTACATGTCACAGAATTCGGTGTACTTGATTTACTGACATCATCAGAAATTTCGGCACTTGCTCCAACTCGTGAAGATTCAGATGTTTTAGTAACTCTTCTCGCAAATGGTGAGCAGATAAAGCTAAGTAAAAAAAAGCTGATGCCTTTTATTCAGAAACGAATTTATGAACTTAAGGAATTTACTTGGGTTTTACTTATGTGCACAGGCGATTTCACAAACACCTTATCTGGTAAAAACCTATTACTTCCCGATCGAATGATGACCTATTTAGTAAGAGGCATGAATGCTGATTTAACGCTCGGTTTGATTGGACCTGAGCCTGAGCAGCAAATTAGCGTTGCTGAGAAATGGCAAAAGTCACGATTTAATGTAACATTTGAAGCTAGTTCTCCTTATCGTTTTAACGAACAAGATTTATTGGCAAAGGCTAAGTCATTAGAAATACATGGGGCAGAATTACTTATCCTAGATTGTATGGGTTACTCTACTGCCATGAAAAATACGATAAAAAACAAGCTTAGTATTCCTGTCGTAGTGCCACGAGAAGCAGTCTTTACTATTTTAAAAGCTATTTGTTAAAGCAAAGGAGGGTCACTGAATTTTTTCAGTGACCCTCTACTTTTAGACACGTTTGTTGAAGTAAGGAAGCTGTTCTACAAATGCCTTCGTATCTGCATCTCCATACTCATGAACGAGTGCATAGATTTTTTTTAATCGTAAATCAATTTCATCATTTTCTCTATCAAGATGATACTGTATATATGGCAATTGCGCACGCCATGCATTCGCAATTTCCAACATCTGCATTTGCTGAAAAATCTTTTCAAAGACATCCAATGCTTGGCGATCTATGTTGAGTTCAAAGTTCCACTGTCCTGCATATGGATTTGTATAATACGTTCTATTGGCAAGTGAAAAATATACACGCTGACGATCCATCTCTACAAAACACTCCTTTTACCATAGTATGGTGGTAAAAGGACTGTTTTATTCGCTGGAATGTCAAACTTCCTTCACAACTAAGTTAGATTATCTAATTTATAATAGGAAGTATGAATAAGGAACGGAGTGAATGCCATGAGTTTAATCACACTCTTAGTTGTAGCAGCAATCATCGTTATTTTAGTAACGGTCGCGACTATTTTAAGTGTCAATCGTGCGTATGCTTTTAAACATACAGTTGATGAAAAACCACAGAAAAGCTTTCATCAAGATGATGACTAGTTCAATTTCTACATTTTTTCAAGAGATTCTTTTATAATATTATTAACAAATAGAATTTGGAGTGAACGCAATGGGAGTACCATTACCAATAATTATTATGATCGCAATGATGATGCTTATGTTTGGCGTTTCTGTCATTGTCTTATTGAAGAAAAAAGGCAATTTCTTTACACAAACTATCGATGCTAAGCCTAAACAAATCAACGCTCAACAAAAGGATAAACAAATATGAAATATCCCTTTATATGGCTCATTAAGTTTTACAGAAAATTTATATCACCCATGACGCCACCATCTTGTCGCTTCCATCCTACTTGCTCCTCCTATGGACTTGAAGCTTTTCAAAAACACGGTGCCATTAAAGGATGCTATTTAACGATTAAACGTATATCAAAATGCCATCCATTCCATCCAGGTGGCTTTGATCCAGTACCTGAAAAATGGCCTTCGAAAAAGAATTAATTTTCGAGGGTCATTTTTTCTTGTACTTTTTTCTGATGTGCGTTATTATAGGAACTGTTCTAAAAAACAAATCGTAATGATTACTATTTGAAAGAGGTATGCTATAAGATGAAAAAAGTATGTTTGTTATTTTTAGTTGCAGTCCTTGCCCTATTTACTGCTGCCTGTGGGAATAAATCAACAACATCCAAACAGTCAGAGACAAAGGATAAATTAACAATTTACACAACTGTTTATCCATTAAGTTATTTTGCACAACGAATTGGTGGCGATTTTGTAGAGGTTTCTTCTATTTATCCTGCTGGCGCCAATGAGCACACATTTGAGCCAACACAAAAGGATATGATGAAATTAGCAGATGCTAATATATTTTTCTATATCGGCTTAGGTCTCGAAGGCTTTGTTGAAAATGCTAAAAAAACTCTAGCTAATGAAGATGTAACAATGGTGGCTACTGCAGATCAGGTTTCAGATGAAAAATTAGCTTTGAGCACAGGTCATACACATGATGATGAAGAGGAAGCACATCATGATCATGAAGACGGACACGATGATCATGATCACGGTAATGTAGATCCACATGTATGGCTATCACCAACTATCAGTCAAGACTTAGCACTTTCCATTAAAAACACTCTAGTTAAAAAAATGCCAGAACAAGAGGCTACATTTACAGCTAACTACGAGGCATTAGTAAAAGAACTTCAAGATTTAGATAGCGAATATAAAGCAATGGCTGATAAAGCGCAAGAGAAGACGTTCTTCGTATCACATGCAGCATTTGGCTATATCGCGGGACAATACGGCTTAAAGCAAGTTCCAATAGCCGGTTTAAACTCACAAAATGAGCCTTCTCAAAAAGAACTTACGGCGATTGTTGATAAAGCAAATGATTTGCATATTCACTACATTTTATTCGAGCAAAATGTCTCTTCTAAATTAGCCGAGGTTATCCAAAAAGAGGTTGGAGCAGAGTCTCTTGTCTTGCACAATTTAAGCGTTTTAACAACAGATGATGTCAAGAATAATGAGACTTACTTCACCCTTATGAAGAAAAATATTAAAACTTTAAATACTGCATTAAACGCTCACAAATAAAGTAAGGAGGTGCCCTGAACATCGTATGGGGCACCTCCTTTATTATGACATACTTTTCTTGTGGCATTCGTTTTTCCGCTCTATAAATACTAATTAGCCCTTTTTTCTTATCGACAGCATTTTGTATTATCTTTCGATTCGCCTTTACTTGGGCTGTATTACTTTCTAAAATGATTGGTTCCCATTCATTAAGATGTACCTGAACACTCTTATCGCTTTTATGACCTTTCAAAAGCACTGTAGGCTGTTCTATTAATGGCTTTACTATTTGTTTATTTTTACTTAAAACGGACAGCCCTTTATCAAAGGTAAACTGATTATCCATGATTGGTTTTGTAAGAACTTCAACCTTACTCGTTTTTTGTAAATCAATATAGGCTTCGCTTGTAGCGGCTGGGAAACTCGTATAGTCCCAAGAGTGATCCTGTGCTAATTGGCGATCAGAAACTAAAAAATAATTATAAAGTACCTCCCCCTTACGATCAGGCAATGGATCATCCCACGTAACATCGATATGATACCATGCATTATCAAGCTTCACTAAGACCCAGGCGTGTAGCTGTCCCCCTACTTTTCCTGGTACATATTGTACCTCAAAGCCTAGCATCTCTAGCATTCGATAAAGCACCAAAGCATATGCCTGACAAACTCCCTTGTTTTCCGTAAGCAATGTGTAGGGAGAATATTGACTTCCTTTCGTTTCCTTTGAATATTCAGCAGATAGAACGATAAAATCATGTGCAGCCTGTATTTTCTGCAATTCGCTTAATCCATGCATAGGTGCAATAATATTCGCCAAAGTTTGTTCTACAAATGCCTCCTCTTCCTGTGAAATATGATAGGTAAACTCAAATGTAATGACAATATTATTGGCATAACCATCATATTTCCATTTAAAACTAGAAATATTGGCGTAAATATATGGATCCTTAATAGCATGTTTAATTAGCTCAGATAGTTCATCTTTTATTTCGGATGTATTACCAGTATAACGAATGTCAAATTCAGTAGATAATTGCATGACTTGTTTTTGAATTAAATGTTGTAGTGTTTCTATTGAATTGGCAGTTGCAATATTCTTTTGTTCATAGTTTGCGAATACTTGCACATGACTCATTTGTAGAACAAATAATATAATGACAACATTATATATATATTTTCTCATATGAGCCATTCTCCTTTAATAACTAGTTTATGCCTGTCATTTCTTATTATGTTAATGAATGATTAATTTAATCCTAAAAGTTTACTAAAAATGATTCTTAAAACGAATAAAAGAGGCCTTCTACTCTGGAACATTAAAGATAAGTAATGATACAAGATAATTGATTACTATCAGTGGAGCCGTACGTAGCAGAAAATCAAAAACGATGGAAAGCCAACCAATATGAAGAGTTTCAATAAGACTACGGGTATTTAACAAAGATGATAATCAAGGTGTGCAATGTTGATTCGTGCCCGTTCAAATAACAAGCATATAGTGGTCATTCTTATACCAAAGGAGGTTTATGATGGAACTAAAAGAAAAAATAGCTTAGAGTTTGCAAAAAGCTATTCTGGCTAACCGTAAAGCATTGGAGCGTTTAGTTGACGATGGTCAGCTTAAAAAATCAGAGGATAACAAAAAATATCATAAAAAAACAGATAAATAATGATTGTATACTTATGGAGCTATTCTTATTCTGTCATGGTTTGACTCATTTCACACAAATGCAGGAATGAATAAGACGGCATCCATCATATAAGTGGATGCCGTCTTAATGTTTAGTAACATTAAAGTTGCTTAATTTACAATAAAGTCCTTTAAAACATAATAAAGTTGTTTAATTCTTATTGAACTAACTGCGCAGTTTAGCTCCATAACAACTGATGATAGTGTTCTTAGAAAAAACTGTATAATCTACAGCTTTAATTACATTTATTGTATATAATAGTTAAAGGTTGAATTGAAAAGAGGGAGTTAAATGAATAGTTTTTTCTTAATACTTATAGGCTTTTTTATCGTTATTGCAAATATTATTGGGTTTATATCCTACAAAAAAAAGAAAAATCTTTATTTTGCTGCTTTTACAATATTGCTATTGGCAGTTTCATTCGCGGGTATCGGCGGTGCATTAGCACTATTTATTATTCGTGATGCTTTTGCAATATTTTATGGTATGCAAGTAGGATACTATTTAATAATAAATAGTGTCATCGTTTTTTTAATTGCAATTTTAGCAACTGTAATTAAAAAATATAGAGCAACAGAAAAATGTAATTCATGATATATCCAACTAACAGGGGCTTTATTCCAATAAGAATTAAACAACTTTTTTAATGATTTTTGAATGCAAATGCCTTTAAATGTATAAAAATTATCGAGTGTCATGCCATAAGGTATATGCCAAGTGAAGTGGTTGATTGGAGTGGAGACTGGGCGACTCCTTGGGGATTAGCGTCACAGATGAGACCCTGGAGCGAGCCTATAGAGGAACGGAAATCAACCCTCGTTTTGCCGAAGAGCCTTACTTTGTAATGTTTTTCAACAACACGAAAAGAAGCCATCTTACAATGAAGGCTTCTTTTTGTTATTAGTCCATTAATTTTCGACGAAGTAGCTTGTTGGCACCGTTTCGAGGGAGCTCGTCCGTAACAATAATTTCTTTTGGTATTTTATATTTAGCAAGCTTCTTTTGACAAAATGCTTGTATTTGCTCTACCTGTACTTCTTCTTTTAATACAACAAAGGCGATTGGTACCTGCCCCCACGCATCGTCATCAATGCCGCATACTCCCGCTTCCTTAACAGCAGGATGTGTAAGTAGCACATTTTCGATTTCAGCAGGATAAATATTTTCGCCACCTGAAATAATTAAATCCGCCCGACGATCAATGACAAATAAATAACCTTCTTCATCTATATAACCAATATCCCCAGTATGAAGCCAGCCATCAATCGTTGCGCCTTTTTGGGCAAAACGACCAATGTACCCTGGTGTAACATGTGGGCCACGAATGCAAATTTCCCCTTCACCATTGTCATTCGGCTCAGCAATGCGAATTTGATTAAAAAATAGTGGTTTTCCCGCAGAACCAATTTTTTGCATCGCATCTTCATTTGCTAATGTTGCCGTTTGTGATGAAGTTTCTGTCATACCATACGTTTGAGCTATAGCTAAATTTAATGCATGAGCTCTCTTTAAATAATCTACTGGCACAGGTCCACCACCCGCTAGCATCATTTTAAATTTTGGTGAAGCTTGCGCGTTTTTCTGTTCAAGGGTATGTAGAATCCTTTCCAATGTGACAGCGACTACTGACATATGTGTAACCTCGCCATCCATTATTTTTTTGGAAATGGCTGCTGCATCAAACTGATCATATAAATGCACTTTATTACCGTACAATAGTGAGCGCACTAAAATAGAAAAGCCACTAATATGAAAAAGTGGTACAGCACATAACCAAGTATCCTCCGCATGCAAACCTATATTTAAAACGGAGGCCGTTGCACTTGCCTGGTGATTTCCAACTGTTTGACAAACGCCCTTTGGAAAACCAGTCGTACCAGATGTATACATAATCGATGTTGTTTGGTTTAAAGACCATTCTTTCGTAATATCAATAGCCACTTCTGTACTTTTTTCTATAGTAGAAAATAAATAATAAGACGTCTGTGATGGTAATTTTTCTATATCCTCATCTGCAATTAATACCGCCAAAGCCCCTGAATCCTCTAGCTGATAGGCAATTTCATCCTGTGTTAGCCTACGATTTAGCATGACCATTTCACATTGTAAATGCATACACGCGTACATCATAATGACCAAGGAAGGCTTACTCGGCCCCATTATGGCAATACGGTCCCCTTGCTTAATATCCAGTGCTGTAAGTTGACGAGCACGTTTTAACGATAAATCATTTAATTCTTGAAATGTCCAAGTCTGCCCATTATATGTTAAACCGTTTCGTAAAGGTGTTAAATACGCTCGCTGTAAAATCCAATTTAGATACATCTCGTTATTCCTCCAATCAGCCTTAATCTTACCGCTTTATCGCATCATCCGTCTATTTGTTAGTTTGACGAGATATGTCCATGAGGTAATCCGTTCTTTTGAAAAGTCTATTCGGTGCTCTGACATGGTTTTCTGCCGCTAAAGCATGGGGTTCCGACGCTAAAGCATAGGGCTCCGACGCTAAAGCATAGGGTTCCGACGCTAAAGCATAGGGCTCCGACGCTAAAGCATAGGGTTCCGACGCTAAAGCATAGGGTTCCGACGCTAAAGCATGGGGTTCCGACGCTAAAACATGGGCTTCCGCCGCTAAGCCGTAAATTTCCGTCGCTCTAGCAAGTCTATCCGTCTTGCCCCTTTAGATATACAAAAAGCTCGTATCTCATTAAGATACGAGCCGTTCAACGCTTCAGATAATCAAGGAAATCTTGGGAATTGACCGAAATCTGGTTGACGTTTTTCTTTGAATGCGTCACGACCTTCTTTAGCTTCATCTGTTGTGTAGTAAAGAAGAGTAGCGTCGCCAGCCATTTGTTGAAGACCAGCTAAACCGTCTGTATCTGCATTCATTGCTGCTTTTAAGAAGCGTAGAGCAGTTGGGGACATTTGTAGCATTTCTTCACACCATTGTACAGTTTCATCTTCTAATTGCTCATAAGGAACAACTGTGTTAACTAATCCCATATCAAGTGCTTGCTGTGCATCATATTGACGGCAAAGGAACCAAATTTCACGCGCCTTTTTATGACCGATAATACGTGCAAGATAGCCTGAGCCATAACCAGCATCGAATGAACCAACTTTTGGTCCAGTTTGTCCAAAGCGAGCGTTATCAGCAGCAATTGTTAAGTCACAGACAACGTGTAATACGTGTCCTCCACCGATTGCATAACCTGCAACCATCGCTACTACAGGTTTTGGAATAACACGGATTAAACGTTGTAAATCAAGAACGTTTAGACGTGGGATCTCATCTTCACCAACGTAGCCGCCATGGCCGCGTACTTTTTGGTCTCCACCTGAACAGAAGGCATGCTCACCTTCACCAGTTAAAATGATAGCTCCAACATTTTTATCATCACGTGCACGTGAAAAAGCATCGATCATTTCCATTACCGTTTTTGGTCGGAATGCGTTGCGCACTTCTGGACGGTTAATCGTAATTTTTGCGATACCGTTATAGAACTCATACTTAATGTCTTCATAAGTATGTAAACTAGTCCATTGACGTGTCATTGAATTGCCTCCTAATAATTAAATTCGTCTCGTTCAAAATCGAGGCGATAACGTAAAAATAACATTACGTTAAATACTCCTCTACTATTGTAGCAAACTCAGCGGGATTTTCCACATGAATTGCATGTCCAGTGTCATTTACTGTCGTATGCTTGGCATTTTTTAATAACGCTTTCATTTCTAGTGCGATTTTACAAAATTTCTCATCTAGTGAGCCTGTCATTAAAAGCACAGGAAATTCAAGCTTCTCCAATGCCATCCAATTCGATGGCTGACTTCCTGTACCAATGCCTCGTAAGCTACCTGCCAAGCCTTCTTCCTTCTGAGAAAGTCGTTCGAACCTAATCGCTTCTTGCACATTGTGTGATAAACACTTTTGAGATTCAAACAAAGGAATGTTTTCCCATGAATTGACAAATGATAACAATCCATTACTAATTATTTTTTCAGCAAGAGCGTTATCCCTCTCACAACGTTCAGAACGTTCCTTTGCAGTTCGTAAACCTGGCGAAGCACTTTCTAAAATTAGCTTTTCAATGCTTTCAGGGTAGGAGTTTGCATACGATAATGCAACTCTCCCACCCATTGAATAGCCTAGCAGCGTAAATTTCTTAAGCTCTAACTGGCAAAAAACTTCCTCTAAATCTTGGATTTGCTCTTGCATAGAAAAACGGCTAATTTGCTGAGGTATAGCGGTTTGACCATGTCCAATTAAATCAATGGCAATAACTCGTACACTAGGTAGAGCTTTCGCTAAATTCCGCCATGTAGCCGTACTACCTGTAAAACCATGCAATGCAACGAGCGTTTGCTCCGCTTCTTCATTCCAGATTTCCAAGTTCGTTACAAGCCCTCGAATCATTAGCTTTGCCATGCTTTTAACCCCGCATTAATGCGATTCCACAGTGCCCGATGCGCATACACATTTTCCTCTCGATTCGTGAAAATTTCAATTAAGCGCATTGGTCGTTTTTTCATCGTAGTGAACTTTACTGATAGCTCTGAAATATCATCTACTCGTATATAATCCATATCGTACATATTGGCAATATCATGGAATTTAAGGGCAGTTGGCGTACCAAATAAATCTTCATAATGTGCCTCAACTGTAGATTGTGGTAAATAAGAGAAAATACCGCCGCCATCATTATTCATAACGATTATTGTTAGGTTGCATTCCTGGTATCTTGAAGCAATTAGCCCGTTGACATCATGTAAAAAGGCTAAATCGCCAATAAGCAAGTAGGTTTCTCGGTTATTTCCTTGACTAAAGCCCATTGCAGTCGATACGACGCCATCAATACCATTCGTTCCACGATTCGCGACAATACGAAGATCCTTCTGTGTCGCCATTAAAAATGTATCAATATCACGCACTGGCATACTGCTACTAACAAAAATATCACTGCCATTAGGAATCATTTTAAGTAATCGACTTACCATTGCTCCCTCATCAATCGCACCATCAGAATAGTGTTCAATATACTCTAGTGCTATATCATTAGCATCTTGCCACTCAGCTAAATACGCTGCTTCTAATGCTGTTTCAGAGACTTCTAATTGCGTGAACCACTCACCAATACTTGCATGAACAAAATGAGTAGACACACCTGTAGCATCACGGAACATCGGATCTTCATCGACAACAATATAAGCATTTGGCTGAGATTTAGTAATAAATTGCATGATAAATTTAGAAACTGGCTGTGCTCCTAAACGTAGTACCGTATCTGGTTCAACTAATGCTTTAAAGTCTTCACTTTTCATAATTGCATCGTACGTCGTGATCATATAAGGTAGACAATCCTCAGGGACAGAAGACCGCATATTGGATAAACTCTCGACAATGACCGGCCATTTTAATTGGCGAATAAACTTCCATATAATAGTTAAATCCGTGCCGAGCGGTAGCTCACCAATAATAACAAAGCCTCTTTTAGTTGCACGTAAAATCTCCGATAGCTCTTGTTGAGTCGCCATTGAAGGTATTAACTGACCCATACTACTGTGCTTAAATGTCGCTTCTGGAAGTTCCTCTCGAAAATCAATCAACAAAGGTTCTCTAAACGGTACATTAATATGCACTGGTCCAAATGGTGCACTCATTGCAATCGCTACCGCACGTGCAATATGGCGCTCGATAAACGGCAATGTTGGTGCGGCACCATCTGCCAAAGGGAAATCCACGCTCCATTTGACATTTGTACCATATAAATTCGGCTGATTAATAGCCTGTGGTGCACCCACCTCTCGCAATTCATGTGGACGATCAGCTGTGATGACAATTAACGGTACACGAGCATAGCTTGCTTCAACAATGGCAGGAAAATAGTTTGCCGCAGCTGTTCCCGATGTGCATAAAAGAACAACAGGTTTTGCTGTAGCCTTTGCAATTCCTAGCGCAAAAAAGGCAGCCGATCGCTCATCAACCTGACGATACATATGGAGCTGTTTCGTTGAAGCAAATGCATAAGCTAAAGGTGTCGAACGTGAGCCAGGGCTGACTACAACGTTTTCAACACCAGCTTGCACTAGTGATGCTACCATTTTATAAACATAATCCGTTAACATTTCTCGTTCACTCATGTAATTTTCCTCCTAGCGCGCGAAGCATTGGACGGAATTTCACTAATGTTTCCTCATATTCAGATTGTGGCTCTGAATCTGCTACTATACCGCCACCAGCATATAAATAAGCTTTATCCTTAAGTAAAGCAGCCGAACGAATGGCCACTGCAAATTCCCCATTGCCTTCAGCATCTACCCAACCAATTGGAGCTGCGTAAAGTCCACGATTCATCGGCTCATACTTACGTATAGCTGCCATTGCCTCTTTTCTTGGCACACCACCTAAAGCTGGCGTTGGATGTAAAGACTTTGTCAGTTGTAATATGGTTGCCTCATTATTCAACTGACCTTCAACAGGTGTATATAAATGTTGTATATCTCTAATCTTTAGTAAGCGAGGACTATTTGGTACTTTCATCTCCACACAATTTTTACGGAATGTTTCCGCAATCATATCGACAACATATTGATGCTCGCCACCATTTTTCGAATCATTTAATAAGCTTTGTCCATAGGCTTCATCTTCCTCTGCTGTCTTACCACGTTTAATAGATCCTGCAACACAAGATGAAAAGGCGCGGCCCTTTTCTACTTTTACAAGACGTTCAGGGGACGCACCAAAGAACAATAATTCTTGACGTTCTAAACCAAATAAATAGCTCTCTGGCTGCTCATGAATAATTTGTGATAGTACCTGTGGTGAAGAAACTTCTTCTTTAAATTGCAATGCTAGCGAGCGTGCAATAACAACTTTATCTGCCTTCTTCTGCTTAATCAATGCTGTTACTTGGTCAATTGACGCTAAATATGGCTCCTTATATGGCTCAAAATAACTTGTGATTTCAGGCTTTGAATACGTTTTCACTTCTTTTACTTGAGCAGCATGAATTAAATGATCTCGCTCTTTACGTAACGCGTCAAACTGAGACTCTGCCTGTCCATTTTTTGAAATAAGATGGATACTTACAAACGCTTTGTCATCACGTATGACAAGCTGATATGTTGCGAGCGCAAAAAAAGCCTCTGGAAAGTCTGTCCACTCCCCAGCAACATTATTTTGTGGATCGAATGTAAATCCGCCAAACAAAATTGGCTGTAGCTCACTTTGTCCCTTAACACCGTTTTTCGTTAAGCTTTTCCATTCAGCTTCTATTGCATCGTAGCGATCATTTTTGGCGTTATTTTGAATCGTATAGGCATGTCCTAGCCCTATTAATGTCATTGTTTTTTCTCTATTTTGCCAATAAAATCGTTCACCTTTATAATGCTCCTCACCCGCTGCATAAAATGCGAGCGCCGATAAGCGACTTACTTCAATTGTTTCCATATAAAAATGAAGGCTTTGGCCCAAAGAGTCCACTTCTACCTCTGTGGCTTGGTACCACTTCTGTTGCATGAAAATTACCTCCGTTGTTGCAATGTACATAATGAATGACGCACGGTATGTTTTGTACACGTTCTACACTTTCAGTCATAAATATCAACTGCTTTGGCTTTTCTTTAACATAAATTGACCAAAACTTTGCATTATGAAGTGAGCGTTTGTACTTTTTCCACATCATATTTCTTTTGCTTTAACTTCTTTCAGCGGGTGTTTGGAAACCCCTGAAAGAAGTTAAAATAGCCGTCATTTTTTAATTGCTAGCCTATTTTTCGTACTGTTGCTATTATCTTAATTATTGTTTTCAGTTCATAAATGCATGTTCTATTGTATCATTTTTTTTACCTGAACTGTATGTAATAAGCTGTGAACCTACCCATTTTCTCATTCTTCGTATAAAATAAGAATAGTCTACAACATTTGAAGGAGAGAAAGACCTTATGACCAAAGTCATTGAAGCTGATAGGGGTTTTAAAGTTTGGTGGCATTTAACACGTCCACATACTTTAACCGCTTCATTCGTTCCAGTATTTTTAGGAACAGCGATTGCCTTAGCAATTGAAAAACAAACCATTGATTTCGGACTATTTTTTGCAATGCTCATTGCAAGTATGCTTATACAAGCGGCAACAAATATGTTCAATGAATATTACGATTACAAATTAGGATTAGACAATGAAAATTCTGTCGGTATCGGCGGTACGATTGTGCGTCACGGTGTTCAACCAAAAACAATTATGATGATTGCCTTAAGCTTTTATGCAATCGCTATGCTGCTTGGCATTTACATATGTGCCTCTACCTCTTGGTGGCTTGCTGCTGTCGGGCTTGTTTGTATGCTTGTTGGTTTTTTATATACTGGAGGACCTTACCCAATAGCCTATTCACCATTCGGAGAACTTGTATCTGGTGCTGTTATGGGAATGGGTATTGTCTTAATCGCCTTTTATATTCAAACACTTACAATAACATTTGATGCTGTTTTGCTTTCAGTACCAAGTATGATTTTAGTTGGGGCGATCATGCTGTCCAACAATATCCGTGATATCGTTGGCGATATAGAGGGTGGTCGAAGAACGCTTGCTATTTTAGTAGGCCGAGACAATGGCATTACTGTGCTATCTGGATTTTTTATCGTTTCGTACTTATGGGTAATCGCTCTTGTAGCAATTGATGGTATTACCTTTTGGGCTCTAATCATTTTCTTAAGCGTTCCAAAACCACTTCGTGCGATTCAAATTTTCCGCGACAAAAAAGAAGCGAAAGAAGTTATGCCTGCGATGAAATTTACAGCGCAAACAAATACATTCTTCGGCTTCCTCTTAGGAATCGGTTTATTAATTCAATATTTCTTGTATTAAATAAAAATGCAGCAGCCTTAACGGGCTGCTGCATTTTTAACATAACATCTAAAATTTTCACTCGCAATACCACGAACTTCTTCGATTGAAAAATGTTCACGTAATGCCTCTAACAAATTTTGTACCTCTCCTGCGTGTGCTAAACCTTTTACAGTAGCATCTATTCCATCGAAATCTGAACCTAGTCCAAGGTGCTCTATTCCTACTATATTCGCCAGATGCTTCACATGCGCTACTAAATCATCCATCGTAGCATTGTCATGGATAAAAGGCGGGTAGTAAACGACATGAATATGCCCTCCATGCTTGACTAGTGCTTTTGCCTGAGCATCCGTTAAATTTCTTGAATGATCACAAATTGCACGTGCATTACTATGGCTCGCAATGATATGTTTTGCTAGTGGCAAGACATCCCAGAAACTCTGTTCATTTAAATGGGAAACATCGATAATAATATCTCTCTCATTTAGCAAGTTTATAACCTCTTTACCAAATGGTTTTAAACCAAGGCTTGCATCCTGTTCAGCACCGTGAGCCACAGCATTTTCTTCATTCCACGTCAGGCCAACAAGCTTTACGCCTGCATCTAAGATTGCTGAAAGCTTTGCTAAATCTTCACCAATTGGACCACAGCCCTCTAAGCTTAAAATTGCACCAATTTCATGCGGAGCTAAAGTATCTAATTGCGGCCAATCCGTAATATGCACCATGCCCTCAGTTTGTAATACATGTGTATGGAAGGCTTCAATTTGCCGCACTGCCTCTAAAAATTGCATACTTTGCGGAATTTTAGGATTAATAAAAATAGCAAATACTTGTGCCTTAACCCGCCCTAATTGTAATCTCTGATGATTGGCTTGCAAACGTACATCATCTTCAAATTTTGCCGCTTCTAAAGTTGTTAATTTCAATAGAGCATCGCAGTGTAAATCAATTATGTCCATATTCTCACCCCATACAGCTATTATACTGCCTGTGAGCGAAAATGCTTACTAACTTTTATCTTGAGGTGTATCAGAAGAGCCAAATTCCTCAAGTTCTATGAAATCATCCGATCTTGGCGTAGAAGACAACACATCTTCCTCTACTGGCCTTAAATTATCCTCTTTGTGCTCTGCATGCTCAACACATGTCAATGCTTTTGGCATAGCTTCTAAGCGACCAATAGGAATCTCTTCACCACATACAGCACATTTACCATACGTACCGTCCTCCATCGCTTGTAGTGCAGCCTTTATTTCTTCAGCCTCGTCACCCCGGTGCTCATCAATCGCCATTTCCGTTAGCTGATCTGTTAAATCACTCGCATTGTCAGCTGGATGATTATCATAATTAGATAGCTCTGTCGCTTGTGGACGCTCTGATTCCTCAAGTTGTTGTTCTATTTCCTGTAGTTCCTGCTCTAATTGCTTTTTTAACTTTTCCATTACTTGTGGGTTCAAAAAAATCTCCTCCTCATGCCTTCATTTTTTCCTAAATTAATATTTCTAAAACATGAAAGCATGAGGAGTAATCACTTATTTTATATAATTAATGATGGCATCATGTAAAAATTGTGCTGCCCCTTTAGAAACACGCTCATCGTAATATGCTGAAAAACGTTCATCCGCTATATACATCTGAGCTATACCCGCATGTGCCTCTTTAGAATATTGTGACCATGTGAAGCTAAGCCAGCGCTTATGAAGCTCTGCTACCTCCATTGCCACATCATTGTTCGTATCGCCGATTTCCATCGCTTCTTTTAAACGATCAAATAATTGCTGTTCTAGCTGCTGCATTGCTTCATACTGTTCCTCTGTCATATTCATTAGCTTTGCATTTGATGCATCAACCGTTTTGTCACCATATTTTGCACGAATTTCTTGACCATATTGCTTTTCATTTTCCGCGATTAGTTTCTCTTTAAGTCCATTAAATTTCTCTTCATTTGCCATTGGTTGTTCCTCCTCAATAGATTGAATGGTTTTTTCCACTGTTTGTAATATCTTCTCCAGCTGCTCCTTGCGTGTCAGTAAAGCAGCACGATGGGTTTTGAGTGCCTCTGTATGTTGGAAATCAGGTGCTTGAATAATTTCCTTAATTGTTGCTAGCTTCATATCTAATGCTCTATAAAATAAGATTTGCTGGAGCATATCAACTTCAAATTGTCCGTAAAATCGATAGCCCGCCTCATTCGTTCTTGCAGGCTTCAGTAATCCAATTTCATCGTAATAACGCAGTGTTCTTGTGCTAACCCCGGATAATTGAGCAAGCTCTTGAATTGTATATTCCAAATTTTCCACCTCCACTAAAGCTACTGTAAATCTTTACGCAACGTTAAGGTCAAGAAAAAAATCAAAAAATTTGGCTCATAATGAAAAAGCAAACTAGAACATTTTAGCCGTTAGTTTGCTCTTTCCTTCAATTAAATTTTTGCATACTTGCCATGCCACACAATATTTCTGTAGTTATCTACATCTGTGTCACCTTCAGTATTAATAAACAAAACTCGAGAATTTTCATCTAATTGCAATGTATCCTTCAGCTTTGTATATTGCTCATTCGTCATCAATTCATAGAAACATCCAACTGGGGCAGCTCCCGATTCTCCAGCGATAATTCGTGCATCTGTTGCTAGCGGATTTCCTAGAATGCGCATACCTGTTGCAGCAACTTCCTCGTCACAGCAAATACTTACCTTCGTATAAGCCTTTAACAGGTCCCAAGCAAATGGATTCGGCTCACCACAAGCAAGGCCTGCCATAATTGTTTGCATCTCTCCACCAACCGTTACAAACTGCTCAGCACCTGCCTTAAAACTTTCATAATAGCAATTCGCTGCAAAAGGCTCAACTAAGACAAATGTAATTTTTTGCTCATAATATTGTTGTAAGAAAGCTACAACTGCACCTGCAAAAGATCCGACCCCGGCTTGTAAAAATACATGGGTAGGTGCTTTTTCTAACTGCTCAGCGACTTCTTTTATTAGTGTTGTATAGCCTTGCATAATCCATAAAGGAATTTCCTCATAGCCTTCCCACATCGTATCCTGAATAACGACCCATCCATTTTCTATTGCTAGTTGTGATGTATAACGAACTGTATCATCATAATTCATTGTCGTTATTTCAGCATACACACCTTCATTTTTAATATTTTGGAGGCGCTCCTCTGCACTACCAGCTGGCATATAAATGCGGGCTTTCAAACCAAGCTCTCTAGCAGCCCAAGCCACTCCACGACCATGATTGCCATCTGTCGTTGAAATAAACGTTAAGTCCCCAAGCTGCTCCTTTACTTCTGGTGATTTAAGCTCCTCAAACGATAGCTCATCAATATTCCTACCTAACTTTTTGGCAACGTACTGCCCAATTGCATAAACGCCACCTAATACTTTAAATGTATTTAAGCCAAATCGATAAGATTCATCTTTTACAAAAATACTTCGTACCCCAACTAATGATGCAAAAGCATTTAAGCTACGTAATGGAGTGCTTTCAAACTTCTCATATGTACGCTGAAATCTCCCAACACGATTTACTTGTTCCGGTGAAAAATGACGTAGAAAAGGTACTACTTGTTCTACGTTCTTCTGTAACAAATATTGCTGGTTGTTACTCCACAATAGTTTTCCCATCCATATCCCCCTAGCTTTTGTTCTATTTTCATCTTAGCTTATAGAATCACAAAACAAAACGATATTACATACTTTAGTAAAAAAAGAAAAATTTGAATCTTATTGATGAGTTTTATCGTATATCTACTAGTATATTTAATTGGAGGCATATAATGGAAAATTCCTATAAGATAGCGATAATTGGAGGAACAGGGAAAGTAGGAAGACATATAGCAACTCATGCAATACAAAAAGGCTATCATGTTCGGATGCTTGTTAGAAATCCTGAAAAGTTACTGTATAAAAATGATGCAATTGAAATAGTGAAAGGGCAAGTACAGGATATAGAAAACATCCAAGAACTTCTTAAAGATTGCCAAGTTGTTATTAATACATTTGGTCAACCAACTAAAGAGGAACCTATGTATAGCAAAGTTACAAATAATATTTTTAAGGTGATGAATGATTTAAACATTAGTCGTTATATAGGTGTTTCCGGTGGTTCTCTTACGATTAAAGAGGACAAAAAAAGCATAATGAATCGTTTTGGAGCAAAGTTATTTGAAGTTTTCTTTTCGAAAATGATGAAGGATAAAAAAACGGAATGGGAATTTTTATTAAATAATACACATATCAAATGGACATTAATTAGATTGCCTTTTGTAAAAGATAGCTTAACATCTAATCAGATAAAGGAAAACCTTACTGATATGCCTGGTACAAAAATTACGAATCAAGATATAGCCACTTTTATTATTGATCATATGGATAATGCAAAGTATGTGCACAAAGCACCGTTTATCTCCCATTAATGTGAGCAATAAAATGACATAGAAAAATAGCATGCTGAGTATATATCTAGCATGCTATTTTTTATTGTGTAAAGACAAATATTATGGGAATCTTGTTAATCTCTTTTATTTATCTTTGTACTGTAATTGTTTGGGAAGTGAAATCCAATTTATTTCCGTTGACATCCGTAATCGCATTACTTTGGGATGCTTGAATTGTAACGGTTCTACCGTTTTCAAATAAATTTCCATTCTGAGGTATTGTAATTTTCACTCTATCACTGCCCTGCCAAGAGGTATCTGCTGCTACCCAAGAACCATTCACTGTAATATCAAAATCCTTAGCTTTAACGTTCGATATTGGCTCATTGAAAGTAAGCTCTAATGTATTTACACTGCTAGCATAAGCATATACGAACTTTGGTGCAGTATTTTCTATAAGATCAACTGTTGCTCGCACCTCGTCGAATGATTCAATAGAGTTTGCTGCTCTTAAGCCTTTAATCGTGATAGTACGTAGGCCACTAAAAGAAGTCGAATCTTTTTTCAATGTGAGCTTAATCCGATTTAAATTGGAGCCCTCTACAATTGCACTCTCTACCTGAGCACTATCAATACTATAATTTTGAACGTTTTGAGCAAGTGCTGGATCAACAGGATAATTGAAATTTAAATAAACAATATTATTATCTTTTATAGATTTATCTGTTGCAGATGTTTGAATTGCATTGGTCGGTAATAATGCAAGTTTTTTATTATTTATACTTAAATCACCATTACGTGTAAACTTAACATTTTGCGCTTCAGTGACTGGCACTCCGTATAAATTTGTAACATTAGATAAATTTAATTTGCCTTCGTAAAGAGCTCCCTTTGTATCATGACCAAGTAGCAATCCTGCCATTTTAACACGCAATTTCGTAGGTTGATCTTTTACGATCTGAATCTCACTTTGAGATCCTATTGATACCTCATACAAAATGTAGTTATTCATATAACTTCCAGTAAATGATGCTCTTGCGTTAGCTCCTAACTGTACTGGTTTATCGAAAGTTAATTGTATATATTCTACACTATCCTCGTAAACAATTTCAGAATTCATTAGGGCAGGCGCTTTGTCATCTCTTATAAAGTTATACACTGTTGAGAATGTTGCCGTTTCACCTGATAAGTCGGTAATTACACGACCAGGGGCTGTCCCAATTGTTGTATTTCCTTGAAGCGAGCGATCTACCGTAACATTGAATAAACGACCATTTTTCGGATCTTTCTCTACAGTATTCACCGAAATTGAAGTCTGACCGCTTTTTATTGAAAGATCATCTCGATAAAGTGGTTGAATATCCTCTGAGAACAATAGCTGGAACGTATTTGGTCCAGTTTGTGTTACAGAAGATAGTGTCGGCGGAACTCCATCCTTATCTCCCTTTTTCACTGTTACGGTAGAAGAGTTTGGTGAAATTATGTTCCCTGCTAAATCTGCTGCCCCTACGAATGTAATTTGGATAGTTGTACTAGGAGCTAAATAAACACCATTTACTGTTGCAGCTGATAAATCAAAAGTCGCTTCAGTTGCGTTTTGCTCAATGCTCCCTACTATATTCGCTACCTTTGTACCATTTGGTAATGTAAATTGAATGCGTTCATTTGGGAATGCTGCCATTGGCTTAGAGAACTTTACTTTAACGATTGAAGTATTGTTTCCTTGCGTTGTTCCTAAAATCGTAGGCGATTGTGTATCTCCCGCAATAACAAAGTTCGCATCTACTTTTTGAAGCACTAAGCCCTTTTCAGATTTGATGTTATTAAACACATAACGATGTGTACCTTTTAATGGCTCATTCATTGTAAAGATAATTGATTTTCGATCTGCACTGATTTCTGTTTTCACTACAGGTAGTACTTTTAAAGTATCCACATTAGAGAAAGCTACAACATTATCCTGTAATTTCCCATCTGCTTTTAGCACAGACAGTGGGTCAATTGCTTGGTTGAAAACAACTTTAATCTGAGAGGCATTAATCCCCTCAATTGATTGTACATTTAGCTCATTGACTTCATATGTAACAACAGCGGAATATGGTTTGTCATTAATTTTAAAATCTACCTTCGTCTCCACATTTTCAGTAAGCGGCTTTGCTAATGTTACCTTATGGCTATTCCCATCTGTTAATGTTACCTGTAGTGTATTTGCATCTACAACTTTAACTGTTTGGATGGACACTACAGGACCTTTTACAATGTCACTGATATTCGTCATCGAACGATGTAAAAATGACGCAAATTGACCACGTGTTAGTGTGTTTTTCGGATTAAATGTTTTTACATTTGTAATTTTTGCATATTCTAATGCGATGATGGCTTCACGATTTTCTGTTGAAGCTACTTTTAAATCTGTAATAGAAGATTTAAAGTTTTCTTTTTTATACATCGCAATTAAATCGATATCGTAAACTTTTTCTATCGCACGTACTAAAATAGAAGCCATTTGTTCACGTGAGATATTCTCGGAAGGTAATAACTTATTGTTAGTCCCTTTGAAAATGCCAGTATCATTTATAAGCGCAGCATATTGTAGTAATTCTTTATCTTTTGAAGATGTAGGCAAATCTGTAAAACGTACTTTTTTATTGTAGTCTGCTGGCACTTGGAAGTGTTCTGATACAAGCCATTTTCCTAAAAATTTCGTTACATTGCCTTTCGTAAGTACCCCGTTTGGCTTAAACGAACCGTCTGGATATCCACCTACAATTTTTGCATCTGCTAGTGCCAAAATGGCATCTTTATGGTCACTTTTTGCAATATCTGTAAAGTTAGCAGCACTTGCAGTAGGAACAACAGCTGCAGCAACCAATGCAGCAGATGCTGTACTCATAATCCATTTACTCTTCTTTTTATTCACATTTATAACCTCCTACGAATTCTATTCATTCTCATTATAAAAGAAAGATAGATTTATTCCAAAGGATATACCAATATTATAGTGATTTTCCATGGATTATTTGTCCAACAAATAGAGAGCACAAAGCAAATATTAATTATATTTAGTTTTTTCTTGAATTGCATAATTTTATTGACTTATTTTTGATAGAGACGAGGATCTTAAGGTATGGTTTTTAGCTGCTTTTTGAGATAGTTTAGAGCCAAGGTTAAATGAGGGTTATACACGATTGTCTCTAAACGTGATAAGCAAAAGAATGTTGTCACATTTATCGAATGAATGACACGTATGAATTAGCAAAATCGATGGAACGGGCTATTCTATCTGCAACAGCAGATCGACGGAAAGGAATTTTCGCTGTTATCAAGTGTCAGAGGAAGAATTGAAAAATGATTTCTATTTTGCAGATGCCTATTCTTCCTGGCAGCGTGGAGGGTAATGAGAATAGGAAAAGCATATACAATTTTATAAGTTATTAGAGGAAAAATGAATCGAAGCCTAACACTAATTTAATAATGCCTTGTTAGATTAAAGGGCAAATTTTGACAAAGTATCATAAAAAAAATGCAGTAGATGTAAGTTACATCTACTGCATCATTTTAGTATGACCCGTACGGGATTCGAACCCGTGTTACCGCCGTGAAAGGGCGGTGTCTTAACCACTTGACCAACGGGCCAATGGCGGAGAAGGAGGGATTTGAACCCTCGCGCCGGTTACCCGACCTACACCCTTAGCAGGGGCGCCTCTTCAGCCTCTTGAGTACTTCCCCACAAAAAAATGGCTCCGAAGGCAGGACTCGAACCTGCGACAACCTGATTAACAGTCAGGTGCTACTACCAACTGAGCTACTTCGGAATAATGGTGGGCCTAAATGGACTCGAACCATCGACCTCACGCTTATCAGGCGTGCGCTCTAACCAGCTGAGCTATAGGCCCTTGGAGCGGGTGATGAGAATCGAACTCACGACATCAGCTTGGAAGGCTGAGGTTTTACCATTAAACTACACCCGCATATGGTGGGTCAGGACGGAATCGAACCGCCGACACTTAGAGCTTCAATCTAATGCTCTACCAACTGAGCTACTGACCCATATTTTTTAAAAAAATGGCGGTCCCGACCGGGATCGAACCGGCGATCTCCTGCGTGACAGGCAGGCATGTTAACCGCTACACCACGGGACCATTTTGGTTGCGGGGGCCGGATTTGAACCAACGACCTTCGGGTTATGAGCCCGACGAGCTACCACTGCTCCACCCCGCGTTAATAATATATTCTTTTCGAGTTTTTCAAGCACCATTTAAATATAAACTGGAGGAGGTAGAGGGATTCGAACCCCCGCGCGGTGTTACCCGCCTGTCGGTTTTCAAGACCGATCCCTTCAGCCAGACTTGGGTATACCTCCGTAATATTATATAAATGGTGGACCTTGCAGGACTCGAACCTGCGACCGGACGGTTATGAGCCGTCTGCTCTAACCAACTGAGCTAAAGGTCCTTTAAGATGGCGGCAGAGGGGATCGAACCCCCGACCTTACGGGTATGAACCGTACGCTCTAGCCAGCTGAGCTACGCCGCCAGGATCTTTATACTGGTTATCTTTTATGGTGGAGCCTAGCGGGATCGAACCGCTGACCTCCTGCGTGCAAGGCAGGCGCTCTCCCAGCTGAGCTAAGGCCCCATAAAATGGTCGGAATGACAGGATTCGAACCTACGACCCCTTGGTCCCAAACCAAGTGCTCTACCAAGCTGAGCTACATTCCGATAAATATTAATTTGGCGCGCCCGGCAGGAGTCGAACCCACAACCTTCTGATCCGTAGTCAGACGCTCTATCCAATTGAGCTACGGGCGCTAATTATTGAAATAAAAAATGGTGCCGAGGGCCGGAATCGAACCGGCACGGTAGTCACCTACCGCAGGATTTTAAGTCCTGTGCGTCTGCCAGTTCCGCCACCC
>NZ_JBGCCD010000013.1:0-141617 GCF_041262405.1 Lysinibacillus sp. RC79 | reverse complement strand
TAAGAAAGGATTGACCTGTATACCTATTTTGGGTTATAGGTTTTTTAATGGTGAATAAATGCTAGAAACGCAAGCAGAAGCTTAGCGTTATTTTTATTGTCTGAATTAGCAGGGAATCCTTTCCTTTTGTCGAATGAGAAATAGATGAAAGAGAGGGTAATAAATGGTTAAATATATAAAAAAAATGTTAGCTTCGTTAAAAGTAGTAGCATATGGTGGATTAGCTATTATGATTTATGGAAATTTAATTGGGCCAGAAGGAGTAGCCGAAATCTTAAAAGTCGAAAATCCAAGCAAAAAGGGATTGGATACTGTAGGAGGAGTTCTGATTCCAAAATATGTTTTGTATTGGACATTCGGAACTGTCATTTTAGAGGTATTAGATAATATATTCAGTTTGTTTGAGAGTGAGGAATCTAAATTTAAATATCTCACTCGAGAAGAGTTTAATAATAAACAACTCGACAAAAGAAAACAAAGAATTTATGAACTCAAAGAAGAAAATAAAAAAATAAATAGTTAAAATCGCCTTCCACAGATGATTGTGGAGGGCTTTTATTATGCAAGAATAAAGGAGTGTACAGTATGGGAGGTTTAAATTTGGAGTATTTAGAAGTAGCGCATTTATATTTATTTGGTGGAGTGAAATTTTTACACCTATTGCTTTTGTTAATGGGATTAGATATTTTAACTGGAATCGTTAAAGCAATTAAAAATGGTAATCTGTGGAGTCGTAAATCATTATTCGGTTACGCTCGTAAGTTACTAGTTTTAATAGTTGTTATCACAGCGAACATAATCGATCAAGTACTGTCGTTAAATGGGACACTTACATTTGCGACAGTGCTTTTTTATATCGCAAATGAGGCTTTATCCATTGTAGAAAACATGGCTCAACTGGGTGTATTAGTTCCTCAACAGTTAGCTGAAAAGTTAAAGGTTATCGAGACTCAGTCGGAAGAACGATTTACAAATGAAATACTAACTGAACTAACAGGAAAAAACGTTGATAAAGAATTGAAGGATAAAAAGGATGGTGCGCAATAATGGTAGTTATTCGTAAAAAATTAGTCACTGATTCACAAGCAAACAAAGTCACTTATGGTAAAGGAAATGCTAAAAAATTTATTGTTGTACATGAGACGGATAATACGCGTTCAGGTGCTGATGCTGATGCTCACGCACGGTTACAATACAACGGTAATAGCCGTGATGCATCTTGGCATTTTACTGTAGACGACAAAGAAGCTGTACAATCTTTTGAACATACTTGGAGATGTTGGGCCGCAGGAAGCACGACAGGCAATAACCAAGGGATACAGGTAGAGGTTTGCGTTAATAGTGATGGTAACTATCGAAAAGCAATGCAAAATGCTGCAGAGTTAGTTGCTAAACTTATGAGGGATGAAGGTATTCCGATTAGTAATATAGTTCAGCACAATCATTTCAGTGGTAAGAATTGTCCTAGTCAGATGCGTGCCGGGAAAGTTAGTTGGACACAATTTATTACAATGATTAAGGCAACAAGTGGCAATACAACACAACAGAAGCCTTCCACAGATATTGATAGATATCGTGTCTTAACAGGCACATACGCTACAAAACAAGCAGCTGAAAATGTACTTGATGTATTAAAACATCGTTTCGGTTGGGTTGCGTACATCGAGCAAGATGGTGCTAAGTGGCGTGTTAAAACTGGAACGTTTACTGGAATGACTGCTGCACAAGGTGGAGCTAATAAAATTAAAACAGCTAAGTTAGCCCAGGTAACGAATATAGTAGCCGAATGATTTAAAGCCCAGGTACTCAATTAATTTTGAGCGCCTGGGCTTTTTTGTGTTTCCGTTAAAATGTCTTAAATCGATCGTTTATAAGCATTTACTGTCGAAGTATATTGGAATACTTTAGGATTGACTAGTCCCTCACGTAAATCCATCATCCCTAATTGTCCCATTCTATTCAGTAAAGGAATCAACCAACTGCCACTTGGAGCACCTTGTAACACTTTAATTTGATTAGATGATAGCTCTGAAACTTTACTAGGATCAATTGGTTCCTTTGCATTTTCTATCGTTTCTTGAAAAGCTTTTGTATCAACTTTATACATATTTTCCCCAACTTGTTCAGTGAAACCTTTATATCCGTAAGCTCCTCGAAGAATAAATAGTCTTATACTCATATCTTCCATAGAAACCATTTTAAATGCATCTCCCTTTAATGGATTCTTAAATTATAAATGTGGAATATTTAAAGTTCTTTCAAAGGTATTCCATGGGTAATTTTGTGAAGTAGATCTAAACTTATATAATGCAGAAGTTCCACTTGAGATTTTTAAGTCTGAATTAAAAGTTACTGTATGATAAAACCCATCTATAATTCTGTCATTATTAAAATCTAAGGAAGCAACATTAATTTTATAATCACGATTTTGGTAAGTAATACGCTCATCATCTAACCATTGATTGTCATTTCCATATCCAACTTCCATCACTCCAATGGCAACAGTGCCTGAAACTTCATGGGAAGTTTGCTGCAAACCAATATCCTCAGTTTTTTCATTGCTTGTTCCAACTTGAGATGCTATTTGATCAATATAGAGAGCTGTTAATGGTGGTGCTGGCCCCCTTAAAACTGGACTATTAATTTTAGTAGCCTCATCTGAAGTTACCTGTGTAATAGTCCAATCAGGGTGTTTTGTTTTTAGATTTTCAATTAATGGATCTACTTCAATCGTATCTTTTTCTATTTCTGAAGCTTCAGCTGTATTTAGTCCCAACAACCCACTTGTTAAAATTCCAACAGCTAGTAAATATTTTTTCATATGTACATCTCCCTTTTGATTTTTTTGTGTTACAAGGGTATTATCGGTTCAAATGTAAATATGTTAATAGATTTCCTTAATTTGTATTAATTAATAAATTTAACATTTCACTGTTCTATTAAATGGTAGTATTTAAGTTGGAAAACATGAAACTATATTTGATGAAACACAGGTTGTAGAATTACTTTTAAATCATAAAAAAAATAACCAGGCGCTCAATTGAAAGTGAGTACCTGGTCATTTTGCGTTTAATATTCTCTTACTTCAAATGAAGCAATTTTATCATGAACAATATATTCCGTTACTTTTTTATAAGGTGAAATTGTTTTTGAAAATTTGAATGTCGAAGTACCTTGTGCATTGTCAAACCAATTTAAGTAATTGGTTAAAACTGTATTTGTAACATCATATTCTTTTGTTATGCCGTTTACTAATGTGATACTTAGAATAGCATTTGAAAATTCATTGTTTGGTTTCTTAACAATCACTGTACTTGTAGCTGAAATATCTGTGTTTTCTATTGTTGCTGTAATAATTGCTTGACCTTCACGAATAGCTATTATATTTCCATCCTGATCTACAGTAGCAATTGATTCGTCACTAGATGACCAAATTACTTTTGCTGTATCTGGAGTAACTGTAGCCGTTAATTTATCTTGGCTGCCTTCTAAAAGTTCTAGTGTGTTTCTGTCCAATGTGATGGATTCGACATTAGGGACTTCGTTTTCAGCTAATAATTTTCCATCAACATCAATTGAATCTATTCCTAATAGTCCTTTTCCTAGATTTCTTATTTCAACATAATGTTTTCTATCTTTCAATCCAGTTTTTTCATAATTAACAATCTGATAAACAGCAGTAGCTGAATATGAACTATATGTTTCTTTTACACCATCAATATAAATCTCAATATTGTCTGACATTTGAGCTGAATTTACTGAATTAATTCTTAGCTTAGTTCCCGTAAAATTGAATTTTACTATAGCTCCAATTCCTGCAAAGTGGTCAGTCCTAGCATAGAAACTAGGGTGATTTTCTCTGACTGTCCAAGCAGTTCCTAGATATTGTATGTTTAAGTTACTATCATCGTATCTTTTCCAACCAATTTCAGGTTGTAAAAGCCTACTTCCAATTATTGCACTATTTTCAGGCGTATTATTTAAATTAGTTACTCCTTCTTCATAATCAATTACTTCTGCTGCCGATGCACTTTCAACATTAAAGCTAACTAGTACTAGCAGCATTAACGCTAAATAAATCAAACTTTTCTTGAAAAAATTTACCACTTATGTATCCTCCTTTAAATTAACAAGGCTATTATAAATAGCCTATAAAAACAACTTTAACCAATATGATACTTAGATACCATAATAAAAATCTTGTTTATTTAATAATAAAATAGCCACTCTAATGAGTGACTAGATTCCTAACAATTGCTTTTTCTTTGCGTCAAATTCTTCCTGAGTCAATATTCCATCATCTAATAGATCCTTCAATTCACGGATTTCATCGGCAACATCGTACATGTCTTTTTCCTGTTTAGCTGCAGGTGCAGACGCAGTTTTGGCCATTGTCTTTAAGTTCTCCATGCCTGATTTAATTTCAAGTGCAATATGCGCTGGCACATCGTCAATGATAGCTACGTTTCCAGTAGATACAATTTCAATTGTTGAGTAAACAAGCTTATTTGAAATGTTGATACTGCTAATTGAAGAAAAGGAATGCTCGTTTCATCGTTGGATACGATACCTTTGATTTCATGTAATAAGATACGTTGGTCAGTAACATAAAGCTGTTTTATGCCTTTTACAGATGCACATACAGCGAGTAGTGTTTCACCTTGTTCCGTTAATCTATCATCAAACATTTGAATCTGTTTTGCCATTGCTTTCTTCTTTCCAAAGCCTGCAAATTTTATTGTTTCTGCTATTGTATCCATGTCATGCACTCCTTACGAATTATGTAATTTTATTCTATAGAAAATCTTGCCAATAGTACATATAAAAAAACAGACAACCAATATTAGTTATCTGTTTTTCTAAACTGAATGATTTCTGAGATGTCTTCAATATTGAGTGCCTCTGCAATTTTTTCAAGTGCATTCTTATTAATTCTTATAGTTTTATCGTTCACTAATTCGCTAATAGTGCGAGGGTTTAAACCTGTTTCTTCCACCAGTCTTTTCTGGTCCCATCCTTTTTTCTTTAACAACTCACCTAAATTGGATTTTAATATTGTACTCATATTCCACCACCACAACAAAGTTTTGTTGTCTCAAGTATATAACATAATTTACTTAAAAGAAATTAAATGTTGACATTTTACTTAAACGAAATTATTATTTACTTAATAGAAATATTTACTTAAACGAAATTTTTTTGATCTATGATTTCTTTTAAGTAAATTGGAAGCGAGGTGAAAACGATGGCATTTGAATACTTATCAACTTATACGACATTTGATTCAATAGCAGATATGGACACAGCTGTAGAAAATCACATGGCAGCACACTACTATAATTTGACTGAATCAGAACGTTCCATCGTTTTCAAGCTTGCTAGTCATTCATTGGAATATCCAGGAGCATGTCATTTAAAAGCTGCAACTATTGCTACATCATTGGAGATCAGCGCAAAGACAGTTTATCGAGCTATTTCAAAATTAGAGTCACTGGGAATCATCAAGAAAGAAACGACTGTTAAAAGCAAAGGTGGTCAAGGAGCAAGCATCTATATCATTTTGCCTTACAATGTCTCACCGTCAATGTCCGAGCGTGAAAATCCTGAAAAGCCTTGTGAGAGTAAGGTTGAAGTACAACAATCTGAAAACCTATCTTTAAACTCTTTTAATCTTTTAAGTTCTAAACAAGCAAATAATATTATGAGTCTTGGTAATGAATTAGCTTTGCAAGCTGAAAAGAAAAAAGAATATATGAATGAGTACCAAGTGATGCTATTTGATTTCATGAATAGTTTGCCGTTAGCAGATAACTTAAAAGATGAATTACACAAGGTTGTATTAGCTACTCAGGTTCGAGACACATCAGACTTCATTAAAGCTAAGAACGTTCTATTCAAAATAGCCATGGATATTAAAGAAGGTGTACTGACAGTTACAAGCACATTAAGAGCCGTATTTGTAGGAGCTTATAGTAAGGCTGTAGAGCGATTAAATAACAAGTCGGATAAATCGTTATCTATAGAAGAAACTCCATCTAAAGAACGTCCTGTACCTTTCTATAATTGGTTAATAGAACGTGATGGCCTTCCACAATCAATTAATATGGTAAGCAATTAGGATTAAAATGATTAGGGTATTTTTAGTTAGAATGTATTTCTTGTTTATGTTCAATATGATAAATTTGGTATGCTATTATTATTTTCGAGGAGGAAATCATGCGAAAGTTACCTTTAGTTATTATTTTCTGTTTAATTTGCTCTTTAATTTTGCCACCTTCGACTTTAGGGGCATCTAAAGAATACGATCATGAAGCATTAATGGAGTACGACGGCTACGGTAAAGCCATGTATGAAACGTTGGTTGATGAAACATCTTTTACAACTGGCCAGTACACCGAAAATAAAGATTTTGTCAGTAAGTCAATTGATCAGATAAGAGACTATGCTAATTTTTGGTGGAACGAACAAAACTGGGAAAGTGAACCTTGGACATACGAACGATTCAAGGAAATGGTAGCAAAGCCTACTGGTTATTTGCTAACGGTCGGTGATTGGGTTGGAAAATTGTTTGGTGGTTATGGTGACAAGTATTATCCGCCAGAAGTGGAAAGTGGAGCTTATAACGAGTTTATCAAACCTAATGAAAAGTGTTTTACTTCTAGTCCTGTTTATTGTAATGAGTTTAGGGTTAACCCGGGCTATGAAATGACTATTGGTTCTAAACATTTTACTTATGATAATGGTTTTCTTTCTTTTTCTTGGGGTGGTACTAGTAATAGTGGTAGTACTCCATTTGTTGATGGCACTTTTAGAGTAGGTGGTAATGCGATTATCACAAATAAAATTTATGGTGGTGCTGCACTTACTATACTTAGTCTTGCTCAATCAGCTATTGGCGCTATGAAAGGTGAATTTGCTAATGCTGTATTATTCGCTAATTTATGGGGTACATCGGTAAGTTTTAAGAAAATAGGTACTGATACGCCTATTACGCCAAATACTAAACCGAATCCTTATGAAAAGTTTAGAAACCATGTATATGACAATATCAATAATGTAGCTACACCTGAACCAAGACCTTATCTGGTGTGTCCTAATGGCTCTAAGATACAAATGTCTGTGTCGGGTAGTACGTTCTTAAGTGCTGACGGTAAAGCCATGATTGTTAATAAAGACGGCACTGCAGAAGTTGACAGTGCTATTTGTAAACTAGGTTGGGACAAGCCAGTTGTTAAATATATCGATAATCGTGCAGCCATACAAACACCGGATGGACGATGGCAAGATGCTGAAACAGGAAAAGCTATTGATGAAAAAGAACCAGATCAAGAAAAAGAACCAAACAACCCAAGTTGTGACATATCAGACGAAGAGATGGATATTGATTCAGATTTGTGTGAGGGAATACCTTATTTCGGTAAAAAATTGGAGTACATTTTTGGGAATGCAACCGGAAACAAGCATAATATCGATCGTTCTATTGCTATGGAAAGGCAGTTAAATAGCATTGGGATTTTTGATGATGCTACAGGTAGAAAACTTGTGCTTGATAATTTATCAGATGCTTTCGATAATCCTTCTAGTATTCTAAAAACACAAGAAAATGGTAGGATAATAAGAGAATCATTGCTTTCAGGTCCTAATGGAGTATTAAAAGTTGAATCCGTATGGGATAGGGAAAGATTAATAACAGTTAAACTTTATGGAGGGAAATGATGAAAGTAATCAACAATTATAATCTCTATGAATTCGAGTCAAAATCAGAATTTGAAAAATATATTAATCAAATCATTCTACTCAATAATAATTGTGTAGATCAGAAGAAATTTTATGGAATAGGTGCTGATACAGTAGACTCTATTTTTATTGGTATTGTTGGTGGGCAACATGGAATTGAACCATCATTACAGAAAGTTGAAACAGAAAATAGTATTTTGATAAGTATTGATGAAAAAGTATATTGTGTAGGGTTAAAAAATTATGAAATGTTATGGATGAAGGAATTTGATTCTATTGTCTATGAAATTCTTAAAGCACCTGACTTTTCTCTTCTTATTTTATGTGAGTTAGGTGTTACATGTATTACTTATAGTGGAGAAAAGCTATGGGAGCATAATAGCGATGTAATTACAGATTATAGGTTAGAGAGTAATTCATTAAGATTGTCTACAGATGAAGAAGAGTATTATATTCTGTTGAAAAATGGTAGTGTTATTTGATAATAGAGACCACAAGAATAAGTAAAAGACCACTCCGTGATGGGTGGTCTTAAAGTTACTTATAATCAAAGACTATGTAAAATTACCTATTTTAAAATAAATCATTGAAGAAGTTGTAAAATTCCTTCTGGTTGTTTATTTGATTGAGCAAGCATTGATTGAGTAGCTTGTAATAAAATATTATTTTTTGTGAGTATCATCATACCTTTAGCTATATCAGTATCACGGATACGTGATTCAGCAGATTGTAGATTTTCAGATGTATTCATAACCGATTGATTGGCATGTTCGAGACGATTTTGATATGCACCATATTTACTTCGCTCTTTTGAAACTATGGCGATAGCTTTATCAATTATAGAAATTGCATCATTGGCACCTTTTTGAGTTGATAAATTAATATTATCAAGACCTAAAGCGGTAGTTCGAACATCAGAAAGCTCAATTTTTATACTTTGATTTGAATTAGCACCAATCTGCAAATTAATCTTTTTGGGCTCTTTATTAGAATTTAAAATAGCTTTTGAACGCAAAAAATGCCCTTGATATGTCGATGCGATATATTCATTATCTTCTTTATTATATTTAACATCCTTTATTGTTAGATTTTTATCTATACCTAAACTTTCCCATTTTATTCCGTCGTTAGAAATTAAAAAGTTTTCATTTCCAATTCCACCTATTAATATAGTATTTCCATTAGAAGCAATTGTATCAAATCGTATAGAGTCTAAAGGTGATTCTTTAACCCAATTTATTCCATCTATAGAAGAAACAATGGCACCGTATTCACCAACGGATATAAATCTTCCATTTATCCATTCAACATGTGTTAAGTTTTGAGTTGGTAGAGATTTTTGAGACGTCCAATTGATGCCGTCATTTGAAGTAGCGATACTACCGGAGTTACCAACCGAAACATAAATATTCCCGTTGTAAGCAATATCATTACCTGTTGCACCAGGTAAAGGAGAGGTAATCCAATTTAAACCATCTTTTGAAGATAAAATTAACCCCATGTCAGTTCCGACTAAATATTTTTCTCCATCCCAAATACCTCCAAGTAATTGAGCATGTTTAATTATGCCTAAATCATCATTAGATACAGTTTGTTTAGTCCAATTAATCCCATCATCGGTAAGATAAATATTACCGCGATTACCTATTGCAACTAGTTGATTACCATTTGAAATTACTTCTAAAAAATCAAATGAAGGATCTATTGTATTGATATCCCAAGTAATTCCATCCGTGGATGAAAGAATAGTACCATATTGACCTACACCTATGTATTTATCAGAAATTTTATTGACTGATGTAATAGATGAAGTACTCCCTGTATCAATAATCTCCCATTCGTACCCTGCCTCTTTGGATATTTGGTAGTTATCCATTTTATTATTTAGTAACTTAATATTGTTAAATTCAGTATTATTTGCGATTTCGTTAATTCCATTTTTTATTTCTTTAACTTCATATTGAATAAGAGTCCTATCTCCATCAGTCAAAGTATCATTAGCTGCTTGGATAGCTAATTCTCTTAATCTAAGTAAGGTAGGATCTTGAATACTACCTAATCCACTTTCAGCTGTTTGTATTAATGAAATACCATCCTGAACGTTTTTTCCTGCCATATTTAAACCACGAATTTGCCCACGCATTTTTTCGGAAATTGCTAAGCCGGCAGCATCATCACCAGCACGATTTATTTTATATCCAGAAGATAGCTTTTCTAATACACTATCAGCCTTTTTCTTATTTTGGGTTAGTCTATTATTTATATTTAAAGAGGGAATGTTATGCTTTACTATCACAAATGTTTTACTCCTTTTAAATTAAACTACTATGAAGTTTGAATTTTTTTATTTTAAGATAATATTACCATTTTAATTTTGTTTTTGTAAATATTGATAATTAAATCCATTTATAAATAAAGACCACACCGTGATGGGTGGTCTTTTTGCTATTATATAACGTCTAATTTTCTCATGGTTTTATACCCATATTTATAAGTATATATTGTGTAGGAAGGGGGTGACGCTCATGGCAAAAGTCAATTTCGTAGGTGCTACATTGCGTTTAAAGTATGTCGCTGGACACAATGCACAAAACGAGCCCATGTTCACAACAAAAACGTATCGAAATTTATCCGGTTCGCATACGGCAGAAGATAGACAGCATTGTAAAACAAGAAACAACAGATTTATCCTAAGGAGGGAAAGCTATGACACAAGTTTTAGAGCTGCAATTTGAAACAGCGGCAGGGAAAACGGCAACATTTGCGATTGATGCACCGAAGCAAAAGGTAACAGCGGAAGAAATTCAAAAGGTAATGCAAACAATCATCGCTAAAAACGTTTTTGATGGACAAGCTGGTACTCTGGTTGCGATGAGCGGGGCTCGCATCATTGATCGACAAGTAACAGAATTTGAATTAGGGATCAAATAGTCACAAAAAGGTCTTTGCAGAATGTACTGCAAGGACCTTTTTCAACAATGGCAGTTTTAACAATCTAGCTGTAAAGGAGGGGCCAACATGGAACAGTGGTTAAACATGATATCGGATATCATCGGTTTTCCTATCTTAGTGTCGTTTTATTTACTGCACCGAGTAGAAGTGAAATTAGATGCAATTCATGATGCACTTGTTTCCTTAAAGTGAAATCGATTTCACAAAGATGTACGAAAGCTGTCACTTGAGTGTCCTTGTCAATATTTACATCGTACGATAGGATGAGGATAGTGTAAGTAGGGAGCGTGTTAAAGATGAGAAATAAAATAATTGGACTTGTTCTACTTTTTGCATTAGCAGCTGTGCTTAGTGCGTGTGGAAATTCGAAGTTTAAAGCAGATTATAGCTTGGAATTACCAGATTTTGAACATGTCAATCAACGCGGAGAAAAAGTTTCTTTAGAGAGTTTAAAAGGCAAACCATGGATTGGTATGTATATTTTTACAAATTGCACCTCAATTTGTCCACCAATGTCTTTTAATATGACGCAAGTTCAAGAGAAGCTGAAGAAAAAAGGTGTGGAAGATTATAATATTGTTGCGTTTTCAGTTGATCCTGACGTGGATAAACCAGTAGTATTAGCTGATTATTTGAAAAAATATAATGTTCCAGATCAATCGAAATGGAATCTACTTACTGGTTATTCACAAAAATATATCGAGCAGTTCGCTGTAAAATCAACAAAAATAATCGTCAGAAATGATCCTAACAGCGACCAAGTCGTCCATGGGAATCAATTTTTTTTAGTTGATAAAGATGGTGTAATCGTAAAAATGTATTCAGGATATGCAGAGAATGCAGAAGATGTCCCTATTGACACGATTGCGTCAGATATAGAAACATATATTGATGAAAATTTATAATAGATAGAAGGAAACCGTCTCAATTAATGAAGAGACGGTTTTTTTTGTTGAAATTTAATCTTTTATAACTGTAGCCTCGTTTATAGTGTAGAAGGAGGGAAAGATTTTGTCTGATACAGAATATTTAGAGCAATTAATGGAGCTACATACAGAACATTTATTTCGAATCGCTTACTACTATACGAAAGATCTACAAATAGCTGAGGATATTGTTCAAGATGTGTTTATTAAATTCTATCATCATCAGAAGTATTATGAAGAAAGGGGAGAGATGAGGGCTTACTTAGCACGCATGACCATTAATAAATGTAAGGATTATTTAAAAAGCTGGGTATATCGGAAAATTTCAGTTCAGCACAAGCTTTTCCCTAAGCAAAGATCAGTTCTAAAAGATACGCTAATTCAACAAGATGAACAAACGATTTTAGATGAAGCGATCTTGAAATTACCGTTAAAGCAACGAGAACCAATTGTATATTTTTATTTAGAAAATATGACGATTAAAGAAATTGCTAAACTACTCGAAATCCCTGAAGGTACGGTCAAATCACGTTTGAAAAAAGGGAAGGAATTATTAAAAATTGATCTTCAGGATATCGAATGGGAGGTACTTTTAAATGGATAAGCATACATTAAGAGAGTTGAAGGATATATCGGTACATAAAGAGGAAATTATCCGAAACGTAAAAATAAAAATTAATGAAGAACATCCACCGCAAAAGAGGCATTGGTCCTACAGTGTTGTCACAATGACTATTACGTGTTCCATTTTATTGTTTGTCGCCTTGCAGCTAACAAAATATGGTAATTTACAAATGACAACTGATACTTCGCAACTAGAAGGGAAGGGAGTTTCTAAACAATTAACAGATCTATTTAACACCGAGGTCAAAGGAACTGTGGTAACCTATAGTCAGTATTTTCAAATAGCTGATCGTCTCAATGACCGTAAAAACCCCAAATTTTACGAGCCTGTGAAAGGTTTTGAAGCAATGCGAGAAGTAGCAACGGTAATGGGAAATAACGTTCATCCGATCGATCCTAAGAAACTACCTTTTAAGGCCAATATACAGGAGGTTTATGCTGTAACTTCAGAAATGACTAATGGCCGCTTGCAAAATCAAATGCAATTTACTTATTTACAAAAAGCATTAAATGGTGAAGATCAACAATTTGCTATTTTTACAGTCACAAATGTAGATAGTAATCCATTAGTAAACTATGATATTACACATGATATTAGTGATTTTTTAGGCAATACTATTAAGAATGAGGGTTTGATCGGAGAAAATCCATTATTTCATCAAATCGCTACACCTGATAATGGTAGATTGTCTTATTTTTACTATGACTTTGATATAAAAAATAAGAAGGTTCGTCTAACTAGTACCTTAGCAAATGAGCTTTACACTTATTATAACGGTTATGTTTTCCACATTGGATATCAAATAGAACATGCTGATCAAGAAGATATGCAAAAGAAAATGATTGAGCTTGTAAAAGAATTCATATTGGGTAACGATTAGCAAAACTATAAAAGTAAGATGATATAACTCTTCACAATTTTATTAGACTATTTTTATATAGTAAAACCTAAATTTAGGAAGAGTAAATGTTTTCAGTGGCCAATTACGCCAGGGGAAATTGAAATAAAATAATCGAATGATGGGGGCGTTCATGAATGAGTATTGGGCAGACTTATTTAAATGTAGTTCAAAAAAGATTTAAAAGTTTGAAAGAACAAGGCGATAAAACACTCTCACAATTGGATCATGAACAACTACAATGGGCTTTTAACGCAGAATCCAATAGCATTGCCGTTATCGTAAAACACGTTAGTGGTAATATGATATCGAGATGGATTGACTTTCTAACGACAGATGGTGAGAAAGTAACTAGAAATCGTGATGATGAATTTACCGATAGCCTTCAGTCAAAAGAAGAGGTTATGACTGTATGGGAAAAGGGCTGGCAAGTATTTTTAGATGCTTTACAAGGATTAACGGAAGCTGATTTACAAGGGTTTGTAACGATAAGAGGAGAACAGCATTCCGTGATAGATGCTATCGAAAGACAGATGTCTCACTACTCACAACATGTCGGTCAAATCGTTTACATCGCTAAGCAACTAAAGGGCACTGAGTGGCAAACATTAAGTATTCCAAAGGGACAATCTCAGGCTTTTACAGAGTCTATGGTAAAAAAACATCAACAATAGAAATGGGGCCGTCTCACTAGTGTGAGATGGCTTTTTTGATGGAGTGTACATAAAAAAGCATTTAAAAATCTCGAAACTTTATTATATTCAGAAAATAAAATTGACGTGTGTCTTTGAAGCGTGTTATGTTTATTACTAAATTTAATAATTACCATTACAAGTTTTAGGTGAAAAATAATTTTTCACTCAATTAAAAGGAAAATGGGTGTAAATCCCATGCTGTCCCGCAGCTGTAAATGAGGAGTTTTGTTTCAAAAAATACCACTAAGTAAGTACTTGGGAAGGTGAAGCAAAATGAAGATTCATAAGCCAGAATGCCTGCTTGTAATAAGATTCATTGTAGAGCTACGAAAGATAGGGAGATGGATGGAAGGCTTTTAATGATGAGTTTTTCTATCCTTATTCATATTTGAATAAGGATTTTTTTATGCCTTTTTCTAAACTTAGTAGTTTACATCAAAGTGAGGTGCGAATAAAGAGAGAGCATAGTTTTATGTATTTAATACAAAAACAACTTTGAAACCTCGTAGTTTTTGTTATACGAAATTAGCAAGACAAATTGTTTGGTTAGCGGCGGAATTTCGGGTTTTAGCGGCATTCTTTGCTTGGTTAGCGGCGCAATTCACACTTTTAGCGGCGTTCCCCGAATGCTATGAGTTTTAAATTAGAAGTATAATAATTCAATCTTTCTAGCACCAATAAATAGACAGGAGCAAAATTAATGTTATTCAAAAAGAATTTATTGCCTTTCATTCTATTACTGATGTTAACCATTTTAGCAGGGTGTTCAAGCTCGAATGAAGGTAATGGAAGTACAACAAAAGATAACGAAGGAAAAATGATAACAATTGGCTGGCCGCTAGATATAGGGCCTTTAAATCCGCATACTTATTTACCAAACCAAATGACTGCGCAAGCAATGGTGTATGAATCATTGGTAGAGTATAACGATGACGGGACAATATCCCCGAAATTAGCAGAGAGATGGGAAATCTCTGACGATAAAAAAGCTTACATATTTCATCTTAGACAAGATGTAAAATACTCTGATGGGACAGCCTTTAATGCAGATAATGTTATTCGTAATTTTAATGCAGTTTTAGCAGATCGTGATACACACTCCTGGATGGGGATGGTGAATCATATTGTAGATGTTGTGAAAGAAGATGATTATACAATTCGTTTACAGTTAGATGCACCCTACTACCCCGTATTAAACGAATTGGCGTTTGTTCGACCATTTCGCTTCTTAGGGGATAACGGATTCCCTGAGGGAGATGCAACAAATAAAGGTATTAAAGCTCCGATTGGAACAGGTCCATGGGTATTAACGGAATACAAAAAAGATCAATATGCAATTTTTAGCCGCAACGAACATTATTGGGGTGAAAAGCCATTGGTAGACAAAGTAAAAGTGAAAATTATTCCTGATTCAGAATCTATGTCGCTGGCATTTGAAAATGAAGAATTAGACTTAATTTATGGTCGTGGCATCATTAGCTTAGATAACTACACTTTCTTAAAAGATAGTGGTAAATACAAAACTGCTACATCTGAACCTTTATCTACACGTGCATTACTGTTTAACACACAATCTGGACCATTAGCAGAATTAAAAGTACGTCAGGCTATTCAATACGCTATTAATAAAGAACAAATGGTTGAGAGTATTACCCATGGTACAGAAAAAGTTGCTAATACACTGTTTTGGGATGCTATTCCATATGCCAACATTGATTTAAAACCAATCCTATTCAATCCAGAAAAAGCCAAGCAGTTATTAGATGAAGCAGGTTGGACATTACAAAAAGGTGATAAAATCCGTTCCAAAAATGGGCAACCTCTTAAATTAGATTTAATCTATATTGCAACGGATGCTATCCAAAAACCCATGGCAGAATTAATGCAAGGGGAATTAGCAAAAATAGGCGTCCAATTAAACCTTGAAGGCGCTGATGTTATGGTAGGGCTCCAAAAATTGATGGATAATCAAGTAGATATTAATTTCTGGCGTACAAACGGTCCGCCAACAGACCCACACAGCTTCGCAAACGAATCAGCAACGCCGAATGCAAATGGCGTTTATGAAGCGAAATTGGGCCTAGATAATGCAGCACAAATTGATGACAAAATACATCAATTATTAATTGGTACTGATGAAGCGGAACGTGTGCAATTGTATAAAGATATTTTAACAATGTTCCATGACCAAGCATTATTCTATCCAATTTCATATGAAACGAATAACGTTATATACCATAAAAATATGAAAGATTTTAACCCTCGTGCATCCGAATATGATATCCCTTATGCTCAAATGGATTTAAAGTAAGAGCATGTAAAGAGAGTGGGTCTACCATGACTCCTCTCTTTTTGCACTATGAAGACTTGGGAAGTGATGAAAGAAATGTACGAATCAACTTGGCTTTTTTGTCTAAAACGAGTTATTACATTACCATTTGTTTTACTAGGGGTTTCAATCATGACCTTTTTATTTATTCGTTTTGTTCCAGTAGAGCCAGCGGAGGTAATACTTAGATTGTCAGGAGTTGCACCGACGGCAGAAGCAATACAGGCGCTACGATCAGAATTAGGCACTGATCAACCTTTGTTGATTCAATATTTTATATGGCTAAGAGGCGTGTTGCACTTCGATTTTGGTACATCGTTTGTGAGTAAATTACCCGTTGCACAAGAAATAGTAGAAAAACTACCGGCAACTTTTGAATTAGCCCTAGCTGCATTTGTATGTATTATTGTCTTTAGTATTCCTCTAGGTATTATAAGTGCTCTTTATAAAAATTCAGTATTTGATAAGATTATAGGCTTATTATCCATTATTAGTGTATCCATCCCAACTTTTTGGTTAGGTTTTTTTCTTCTATACTTATTTAGTTTGAAGCTAGGCATTTTCCCGACAAATGGTAAAGGGACTATTTTACATATAATTTTACCAGCAGTATCTTTGGCATTACCCACTATTGGATTGTTTGTTCAGTCAATTCGTACAAGCGTCATAGAAGAATTACAAAAATATTATGTTCAGTATGCACATTTACGGGGGTTAAAAAAATCTGTTATTCTCAGTCGACATGTCTTCAAAAATGCTGCTATTCCGCTAACGACGATGCTTGGTATGACACTTGGAAATTTATTGGGTGGGGCTGTTATTGTAGAGCAGGTATTTAGCTGGCCAGGTTTAGGTCGCTACTTAATAGAATCAATTATTAATAGGGATTATCCAGTTGTGCAATGTTATGTTCTAATAATCGCTATTATTTATGTTTTTGCTAATTTATGTACAGATATATTACATCGAGTTCTTGATCCTCATTTAATGATGGTGAGGGGGAGAGAGTAGAGTGATTAAATTGCACAAAAGTTTAAACGGTAAACAATTGATTAGTATAGCTTCACTCACATTCATTGGGCTGTTGGGGCTTTTTGCTCCATTGATCATGCCGAATGATCCTTTTTTGGTGGATGTGTCTAAAAAGTTTTTAGCTCCATCATGGGCATATCCTTTTGGCACAGATCATTTAGGGCGATGTATACTTTCACGTATACTGTTGGGTATTCGCTATTCTTTAGGATCAGCTATATTCATTCAATTAATAGCAAGTTTTTTTGCTATATGCATAGGGGCAATGGTTGCTTTTAAGAGAGGGATCATTGATTATTTATTTATTCGTATCTGTGATATTTTATTAGCTTTCCCAACGCTTGTTCTTGCATTTGGACTGCTAGGTATTTTGGGCCCAAGCTTAAGAAATGTATTATTGGCGCTTATTTTTACTCAAACTATTTATTATTCAAGAATTTTAAGAGGCTTATTTATAAGCGTTAATGAAAAAGAGTTTATAAAAGCTGCCAAAATTAGTGGAACTTCAGGGGTTAAGTTAATCCTACGCCATTTCGTGCCAAATATAATGGCGCCGATGCTGACGATTATTTCTTTAGATTTAGGAAAAGTAATTTTAGAAATTGCTGGCTTTTCATTTATTGGCTTAGGTGTTCAAGCTCCTACTCCTGAGTGGGGAATGATGATAAGTGAAGGTAAACAGTATATTCGACAACATCCTGAGCTTATGCTTTATCCAGGTGCGGCAATAATCATCGTAGTCCTATTATTTAATATTTTGTCTAGTCATAACAAGCAAGTTGAGCATTGAAAGGGATAGCTATGGAAAGAAAAATCTTATTACAAGTCAAAGATTTAACTGTGCAAATAGATGAGAAGGAAATTTTATCTTCTATTAATTTAATCGCTTATAAAGGGCGTGTTTTAGGGATTATCGGTGAAAGTGGTAGTGGTAAGTCAATGCTATGTCAAGCAATTATGCAATCTCTCCCGGCGATGGCAAAATCGACGGGCCAAATTTTATATCAAAATATTGATTTAACATCTGTAACAAAAGAAAAATTGAGAGATTATCGAGGAAAGCATTTATCGATGATTACACAAAATCCATTGGTAGCGTTTGATAGTAATCAAACAATAGAAATGCATTTTCGGGAAACATTAAAAGCACATTACGTCATGAATAAAAAAGAAGTAAGACAGATCGCTATTTCGGCAATGGATAAAGTAAATTTACCTAATCCGGAAAAGCTTTTGCAATATTATCCTTTCCAATTAAGTGGAGGGATGCTGCAACGTGTCATGATTGCTCTTTCTTTTGCGATGCAACCTACATTATATATTGCCGATGAACCTACAACGGCTCTTGATACAGTCAATCAAAAGAAAATATTAACATTGTTCAATCAAATTCGAAATGACACCGATGCAGCTATTATTATTGTTACACATGATCTTGGCGTTATTGCTGAACTTGCTGATGAAGTTGCTGTTATGTATAAGGGAGAACTCATTGAGCAGGCGAATGTCTTTGATTTTTTTGACGCGCCACAGCATTGGTATACAAAAAAACTTTTACAATCGAGAATTACTTTTTAGAGGTGGTAGAAGATGGCTCTACTAGAAGTGGTAAATGTTGAGAAGTACTATAATCAGAGGCAGTCATTTATACAAAAAGAACTAGAAATACCAGCATTACAAGAGGTCACATTTTCACTTCAAGAAGGCGAATGTTTAGGAATAGTCGGTCAAAGTGGATCAGGAAAAAGTACATTAGGTCGGATAGTTTTAGGCATAGAGAATCCAACGAGTGGGATTGTGCGATTTAATAATGTGAATTTAAATCAGGCTAGTTCTAAAGAAAAAAAGGGAGTTCGAAGAGATTTACAAGCTGTTTTTCAAAATAGTTTTAACTCCTTTAATCCAAAACAAACTATTTCAGAAATAATAGAAGAACCATTTTTTAATTTCGAAAATTTTTCCAAAACCGAAAGGCAACGTAAGGTCGAGGAGCTACTCAACTGTGTCGAATTAGAAAGCAATATTGCCAATAAATATCCTTCACAGCTAAGTGGAGGTCAACAGCAACGCGTAAATATTGCCAGAGCAATTGCTATAAACCCAAAACTAATTGTGTTGGATGAAGCTATCAGTAGCCTAGATATGGTCTTACAGAAAAATATATTGCAACTACTTCAATCGCTACAAAAGCAACTGAAGTTATCTTATATTTTTATTTCTCATGATTTACATGTAACACGCTTTATATCAGATAGAATACTAGTAATGCATAAAGGTCGGCTTGTCGAGGAAATAAACAAGGACGATCCATTTAAACATACTGCTTCACTTGAACTATACAACGCTATTCTGCCTTTGCATCCCCGGGACAGACAAAAAACTTGCTAGCCGTAAGGGAAGATTCAACAAGATAAAAAATCGTAGCAAATAATTATAGCTACGATTTTTTGCAGTTTTACTATGCAAAATAAAGCTGATACATCGAAGTCTCATCGTCAATAGATTTTGCGATTTCAAAGGCTTCTTGCTGTGTGCGCTCATTTGCAATGATTTCATACATAAATCTTATGAGAAACATTAAATTGGCATTCCCATCTATGTAATCATCCGGGGCCAAATAGGAGTGGCAACCGCTTTTTAAAAATGCAGTAGCTAGCTGCTTTTCACCTAAAGTACAGCCAGAGGCAATAACCTTCACATCTTTTAATGTACAGTAATTTAAGATCTCTTGTGGACCGAAAAATTCACCCCTTGGTTCATTTAACTCATAAATATCCTCACCTAGCTCTGGCATGCAAAAACGTCCTTCATCCCCATGGAAGTTTAAAATTAAATAATCTATTCGATCGTCTAAATCTTCCCCTGACAAAACATCAATTAAATCATTTGGTCTTCCAATTAAATGAAGAGTCACTCGTGCACCAAATGACTCAAGTACAGAGCGTATTGCAAGCGATTCGATATCACATTCAGAGCCTACTACTAAACTAACGTATAAATCTGGTTTACTCATTTTCTACTATTCTCCTTTATTTTAATTTTATGTTAATAGTGTATCTGAATTTAGAAGTAAAGCCAATGAAATGATACAAGCTTCCAAACTGTTTTTTAAAACTTTTCTAAAAACCTGGACATTTTCAAAAATATTGGATTCCCGTATATATATATGTTGATTGGAGTGGAGGCTGGGCGACTCCTTGGGGATTAGCGTCACAGATGAGACCCTGGAGCGAGCAACTATAGGAACGAAGGCTAAGTGCATCACATCCTGTGATAACGCCTTCGTGACCAACATCGTGTTGGCCCAAGCGGCTCATCGTACGCCCCCAGGAAAGCGCCCAGTCGGAACGGAAATCAACCCCTCTTTGTGGAGATGATACGTATAAAAAATGGCATCTCTAATCTAGTGATGTGCCAAAAAAGCCCCGTTAACTACTAAAACGCCATATAGAATTTACAGAAGTCAAGACATTTGGAGATGTGTTTTAATTTTGTAAAATTTTAGTGTTGATTTATGATAAAAGACGCACTTCTTATGGGATAAAAGATGTGATTAGGCTATACTCTAAAGGATTAATGTTAATAGTGGAATTGAGGGAGTCGTATGAAATCAACGGTAGAACGAAAACTGCAATTTGCTTTTGGTATAGTTTTAGTATTTCTATTACTAATTACTAGTATTGCCATGTATTATTTAAATGACAATAAACACACACTTGCGGAAATCGAAAAAAATACGGAATTAATGAACTTGTATAATGATATTTCCTTTCAAACGGTTCGTGCAAATGCTGCCATTCGAGGGTATATGTTATATGGTAAAGAAGATATGCTTAACAACCATCTTGAAATACGAGAAACTTTACATAAATCTATTCAGCGTATTGAAGAACTCGAACATAAAAATACGGACTTTGAACAGTTTTTAAAGCAGTTAGAGGCATGGGAAGAGCCTTTAGATGAACAAATTGTACCGCTTTTTCAAAGTGGTGAAAAACAGCAAGCCCAGCAGTTGGCATTACCGGTTTTAGGGAAAGGTTCTCTAAAGCTTGTTGAGTTTGGGAAAACGATGGCAACCGCTCAGCAGGACGAAATGCAGGCTCGTATAGAGGCTACTAAGCAAAAAGGCGACAAAAGTGGCAAAGAGATTGCTGTACTAGCAATGGTCTCCTTACTTATAAGCATTATAATTGCGACAGTTTTTGGTCGAAGAGTAGCAAAAAATATTCAACAAACAGTAATAGAAATGGACAAATTCTCAACTGGCAATCTACAAACGCACCTGCAATTTAAAACAAAAGATGAGTTTGCCCAGTTGGCAGCTTCCTTTAATTCAATGGCGGAAAAACTTAGACATACGATGAAGCAAGTTGGTAATTCATCTGAACAGGTAGCAGCAACATCCGAGCAGCTCACAGCGAGTAGTATGGAAGTGACACAGGCAACAGAAGTTGTCTCAGAATCGATCCAAGATATTGCACATGGTATTGAAGAACAGGATACATTGACAGGTGATGTACGAAACTTATCCTCACACATTTTGAAAAAAATGAATGACATATCAACGAGTATTGATCATGTGAACGATGCAACTGTAGAAACTAAAAATATGGCTAGCATAGGACGTTCCTCAGTTCGTAATGTTATTGAACAGATGAATGAAATTGCGGATAATACAGCAGAACTAAGTACACGTGTTAAAGACTTAGATGAAAATACAGCAGCAATCGCCTCAGCAGTCAATGTTATTAAAAATATTGCTACCCAAACAAATCTATTGGCTATTAACGCCTCTATAGAAGCAGCACGAAGCGGCGAGCATGGCAAGGGGTTTGCCGTAGTGGCAGAAGAGGTACGAAAGCTAGCAGATGAATCGAATTTAGCAGCAGTAGATATTGAAAAGGTTGTTTTGCAAATTACTGAAGATACAAGAATTATCGAGGAAGACATGATCAGTAGTAATGATTCAGTAATGGTTGGTCGTGAAAAAGTAAATGTGGCAAGAGATAATTTCATACAAATTGACGATGCCATTAATGATGTGCAAGCGCAAACCGAATCAGTTACAGCGGCTATTCGAACGATCCATCAAGATATTGAGAAACTTGTAAAAGAAATCGACTACATTAGCGAAGTATCCATGAAATCGAGTAGCAATGTTCAAAGTGTTGCAGCATCCTCTGAGGAACAAAATGCAGCGATGGAAGAAGTAGCGGCAGCCTCTACACATTTGGCAAAAATGGCGATTGACTTACAAGAATCCATTCAAACATTTAAATACTGACACAAGAACCCCTATGAATCATACATAAAGAATGATTCATAGGGGTTCTATGTTTAGTGGATAGTGGCGCTGAGAGCTCGATTTATGTCGAGAAAATCAAAAAAATGAAAAAAGGTGTTTGAATTTAAGTATTTCGTCCGATAAAAACATAAGAAGAAAATATAATCAGAAGGGGAGGTTGTGTGCTTGGGGGCATTCTTTGAGTCTAAAAAGAAACCACAAAATTGGACAAAACACATTTTAAGAACTAGTAAAGACAAAAGGAGAGCTGTTGCATGAAACGATTATTTGGAAGCTTAAAGGGTAAGCTCTACACATTATTTGCTCTTATCTTATTAATCCCAGTTATTTCTGTAGGAAGCTTATCGTATCTTTCAGCAAAAAATTCGATAAAAGAAGAAATACTTTTTAGTGCAGATGAAAGTGTAAAAATTTTAAATACGTTAATTGATAAAACCATTAGCGAAAAAATAAACGAGATCACTATTTTTAGCAACGAAATAACGTTTTCTCAGTACGATCAGAAGGAATCCGCAATACTTAAAAATTTTCAACAATATATGAAGCTGAGTCCAGACGTTTTAAGTATTTATGTTGGAACGAATGAGGGGGCATTTATTCAAGAACCAAATATAAATAGTGCGGATTATAATCCTTTGGATAGGGATTGGTATAAAAAGGCCAATGAATTAAAGGGCGAAACTTTAATTACAAATCCTTACATTGATGCAGGGACTGGAGATATGGTCGTTACAATTGCTCGTCAGGTAAAGGATCAATCTGGGGTAGTGGCAATTGATATAAAATTGACAGACATTCAAAAAGTCTCGGACTCTATTAGTATCGGAAAAAATGGATATCCTTCTATTTTTGGTGACAATAATTTGGTCATTTCACATCCTACATTAGAAGCAGGTAAGGAATTAAACGAGAGCTTCCTCGATCAAATGTATGACAGCAAATCTGGCACGTATGATTATGTCTTTGACGGTGATAACCGTATTATGTTCTTTACAACGAATGAACTGACAAACTGGAAAATCACAGGAACAATTTTTGCAAAGGAAATTGACCAATCAGCATCATCCATTTTGAAAAAAACGTTTCTCGTACTAATTGCTGCGATTGTAATCAGTTCGATTGTATTCTTTTTTGTCATGAAGGCAATTATAAAACCGATTAGATTACTAAAGGATAGTGCAGTAACCATTAGTAAAGGTGATTTAACAGAGAAAGTGACAATCACTTCTCATGACGAGATTGGACAGCTAGGACAAGCCTTTAACGATATGCAAGACAGTTTAAGGACTCTTATTCAAAAAATTGAACAAAATGCTGAAGAGGTAGCATCGTCGGCAGAAGAGCTAACAGCCAATGCCACTCAAACGAGCACAGCAACAGAAAAGGTGGCCATTTCGATTCAAGATGTTGCTTCGAGCGCAGACTCGCAAACGACGAGTGCCAATAAGAATGCAGAATCGTTACAGGAGCTTTCGAAGGCTATTCTTCATATCGCGGAAATCTCTTCTACTGTGACAGATCTTTCACAACATGCTACGCTACAAGCAGACGAAGGTGGAAAGGCAGTCCAAAATACAAAAGATCAAATGCAATCTATTCATATATCGGTGACCGATTCAAACACGAAAATTCAAACACTACATGAACGCTCACAGCAAATTACGTCCATTTTAGATGTGATTACAAGTATTGCAGATCAAACTAACTTACTTGCTCTTAATGCAGCGATTGAGGCAGCAAGAGCAGGAGAGCATGGAAAAGGCTTTGCAGTTGTTGCTGATGAAGTAAGAAAGCTGGCGGAGCAATCACAGGAGTCTGCACAACAAATTTTCGAGCTAATCCATGGCATTCAGTTAGAAACAGAACAATCTGTAAACATCATGGCAAAAGTTACAGAGGATGTTCAAAATGGACTACATGTATCAGATGAAGCCATCACGAAATTCCAAGTGATTAAGACAAGCATGGATAAAATTACTCCTAAAATGGAAGAGGTATCTTCAGCCTCTGAACAAATGTCAGCAAGTGTACAAGAGGTGACAGCTGTTACGGAAGATTTGGCATTCTCTGCAAAAGGAAATGCAGCTGCTTCAGAGGATGTTGCTGCGTCTACAGAGGAACAATTAGCTTCGATGGAAGAAATTAATGCTTCTGCACAAGCTCTTGCGCATATGGCAGACGAGCTAAAACAGCTAATTAGTCAATTTAAATATTAATAGAATCAGGCATAACAAAAAACGCCATTCCGTTTGAGGAGTGGCGTTTAATGTTGTTGAAAAACTTAAGGTGTCATATTAAATAAAGTATGGCCCTTCGGCAAAACGAAAGGTTGATTTCCGTTCCGGCTGGGCGCTTTCCTGGGGGCGTCCGATGAGCCGCTTGGGCCAACACGATGTTGGTCACGAAGGCGTTATCACAGGATGTGATGCACTTAGCCTTCGTTCCTATAGTTGCTCGCTCCAGGGTCTCATCTGTGACGCTAATCCCCAAGGAGTCGCCCAGCCTCCACTCCAATCAACCACTCGTGTATCTTCTGGCATGTCACTCTAATTTATAGTAATTAAACGAAACTTTAGCAAGATGTGTTTTAGTACGAAAGCAAAGCAGCAGCAACAAATGCATTAATATACGAAAACGTAATGACAGTAACAACAGATGTACAACTATTAAAAGTTTATTCTATTCGATTATAGTAAGTAGACATAGCGTTCACTTTTGAAATGTATAAAATTAATAAAGTTTTATGCATCGCTGATTGGAGTGGAAGGCTACTTGACTCCCGTGGAAAAGCAAGACAGGCGAGCCCCTGCACGAAGCGTAAGCGGAGGAAGCGGCTACTCGATCGCCCACAGGAAAGCGAGTAGCCTGGAACGGAAATCACCTTCGCAAAAACATTCGCAGAGATTTACTTGTTCATTTTGTTTTTCAACAATTATAAAACGCCATTCCGTTTGAGGAATGGCGTTTTTGAATAATTATCGATCCTCTTCCCAGCAATCAGTATTTTTCAATGTTGGGATTGATTTTGCATAAAATACAGGATTTTTGCCGGTTTTCTTTTGCCTTGTAAAGTCGTCTAAAACAAGGAAGGCAATTTTACCAAGTAATATGATGATCGTAATATTGATTATAGCCATTAGTCCCATGAACAGATCTGCTAAGTTCCAAACAAGCTGTACTTGTGCAATCGAACCAAACATCACCATAGCTAGAACTAAAATACGGTAACCAATCATCCAGCCTTTATGAGCATTCATAAACTCAATATTAGATTCACCGTAATAGTAATTACCAACGATGGAACTAAAGGCAAAGAAAATAATAGAAATAGCGATAAAGTAAGGAGCCCATCCACCTACATGTACTGCTAATGAATTTTGTGTAAGAATAATTCCATCACTTTCACCAGTATTATAAAGACCCGCTAAAATAATGATAAACGCTGTTGCAGAACAAATCATAATTGTATCAAAAAATACACCTAAGCTTTGCACCAATCCTTGCTTTGCGGGGTGTGAAGTATTAGCTGTAGCTGCGGCATTTGGGACACTACCTATCCCAGCTTCATTGGAAAATAAGCCACGTCGTACACCTTGCATAACAGCAATTCCAATCGCTCCACCAGCAGCTTCTCGAAGACCAAACGCTTCTGTGAAGATCAGCTTGAAAACGGCAGGTATTTCAGAAAGATTCGTCACAACGACATAAAAGGCTACAGCTAAATAGAAAATCGCCATTACGGGTACAAGTACTTGCGTAACTTTTACAATTCTATGTATGCCACCAAAAATAATCATGGCTGTTAACACAACTAACATAATACCAATGATATAAGGCTCGATATGAAATGCCTCACCTACAGAAGTTGCAATCGTATTCGATTGTACAGCATTAAAAATAAAGCCAAAGCTTAACGTTAAAAGAATACTAAAAATAATCCCTAATTTTCGTTGACCTAACGCTTTTTCCATATAATAAGCTGGTCCACCACGAAACGCATCGCCATCCTTTACCTTGTACACCTGTGCAAGCGTACTTTCAATAAAAGCAGTCGACATTCCCAATATGGCGATAATCCACATCCAAAATATCGCTCCAGGTCCACCTACTCCGATTGCTAATGCAACGCCTGTAATATTTCCGGTACCTACTCGTGAGGCTGCGCTAATCGTAAAGGCTTGGAACGGGGAAACACCTGAATCTCCCTCTCTTTTTTCCACTATTAAACGAAACATCTCAGGAAAAAGTCGAATTTGCACAAACTTTGTGCCAAAGGAAAAATACAATCCTGCAACTATTAACAATGTGATAATGAAATATGTCCATAAAATACTATTAGCATCATTTACAATATTCGATATCCATTCCATTTTACATACCTCCAATCTCAATACGATTTAGTCTACACTTTTTTTTTGTTATATATCAACTTTTTGAAAATAATGAATTATATTAATTTTAATGTGTTGCAATATTTGATACAGCTAGTCCAAGGTACTGTTTAGGATGTGGATATCTGATGCCTATTTATACGTTAGCAATTGATTATAAATATGGGTGATGGGTTTTGTGTCGGAATTTTACCAGGTAAAAATAATATAATGATACGAAAGAAAAATGCATGGTGTTATGAAAAGGAGGTTAGGTGTGGTATTTTACTTTCTTTTGTATTGGCACTTTTTAGTGATGGTTATGTTGATTATCATATTTGCAGAAATTATCACAGAAGTGAGCTTCAGGAAGCCCAATTCTTCAGAGATGGCAGGAATGAAGTGCTTTTTTCTTTATAGAACATATGTTTATGTTGTATATTGTGAATAATCAAAAAAAGAAAGGAGTGACGGGTAATGACGAAAGGGAAGAAAGATTATTTTGTTATAGAACTCAAGTTACTTATAGATACATGGCAAAAGGATATTCTATTAAAACGTTTTGAAATTGCCCGTACTCTATAATACAACTTTGTCTTATGCAGTAAAACAATATACTTTAATGCAAGAATCAAAACACTATCGAAAACAATTACGTTGCTACCAAAAAGCGAAAAAATCTAATGATTCAAAAGAGTTGAAGCAGACTGCAAAAGAATTAGATATCATTCGCCAATCTTTTGGGTTAAGTGAATATCAATTGCATGCGTATATTAAAAAGCATCAACATAACTATAAAAAACATATAGATAGCAATACTTCTCAGAAAATCGCCTCTACTGTCTGGAAAGCGGTTCAAGATGTTCTATTTAAAGGGAGCAAAGCACACTTTAAACGTTACGGAATGTTTCATTCTGTAGAAGGGAAATCTAATAAAGCAGGAATTCGATTTAAAGAGACTATTGTCTTTTGGAATGGATTAACCCTTCCTGTTCGTATTCGCAAACAAGATTTGTTTGTAAAAGAATCCCTTGCTCTTCATGCCATTAAATATTGTCGTCTAGTCAAAAAAGTGATTCGTGGAAAACATACTTTTTACGTACAACTTGTGATGGATGGGATTCCTCCTGCAAAGAGAATTCCATCAACAGGAGCCTTTCGGCATTCCTATCAAAAACAAAAACGAGTAGGTATCGACATTGGTCCTTCTACCATTGCGATTGTTTCAGAAGAAACAGTTTTCATCCAACAACTTGCTCCAGAAGTACCTTTATTGGAGAAACAAAAAAGACGTTTATTACGCAAGTTGGATAGAAGTCGTAGAAGTACCAATCCTAACAATTTCAAAAAGGATGGTACGATAAAACATGACGTCAAACTCCGTTGGACATATAGTAAAAACTATCAAAAAACAAAAATACAAGTAAAAGAATTATATAGAAAGAAAGCTTCCTACATCAAAGAAAAACATGGTGCGTTAGCAAATAAAATCTTGTCTCTTGGCGATGAGGTGTACATCGAAACCATGCATTTCAAAGGATTGGCAAAACGTACAAAAGAAACCAAAACAAATATACAGGGCAAAATCCAATCCAAAAAGCGTTTTGGAAAAAGCATTGGGAATCATGCCCCTGCCATGCTAGTGGAAATCATCCATCAAAAATTAGGTTACACAAAGCAAACGATACAGAAAGTAAATACGATCACCTTTAGAGCCAGTCAGTATAACCATGTGACGGATAGTTATGAAAAGAAAAAACTCCATCAACGTTGGAGTCAAATTGGAAGTCATCTCGTACAACGAGATTTATATAGCGCATTTTTACTGATGAATAGTGATGCAAATTTACAACAAACTAATCAAGACTTATGCAATAAAACGTTTACTACCTTTTTAGAGTTACACAATCAACATATAGAAGACTTGAAACAAGTAAAGAAAACATTCCCTCTTAGCATAGGTATCAAACAAATCAAGTGAGGGGTATTCCTCCGTAGGTAGAGCTACCTGCCTTCGTTAAAACTTATTGCCAACACAACATCGGTTGTGTAAATAAGAAAGTCTTATGGAACAGAAGATAAATCAAAGATGTTGTACACAGGACATGGCAACACCATCTGTGGAGAGCTTTGTAACGCTTCTCTTAAGTATATAAGAACCCCACTGCTTTAGCTGTGGGAGTAGTCAGTTTTTTATTCCCTGAGTTTCCATCAATTGTTGTATTGATCTTTAGTGGTTTAATAGGCTTTGTGTATTCCATATGCATTGATTTTATGGACGCTAGTTTATTTTTTATTAGTATAAATTGTGTTAGTTCTCTCATTTCCATTTTATTAAATTAGATATTTGCAATTCTTGAAAAGAAAAGCTGAAGAAATGGAAAAAGAAGTTTAATACTTTTTTGAAAATCCCCTTATTTAAGTTAGAATTATTAGTATAATAGTAAAATTAAAGGGGGAATTTGTGTGAAAACCATTGGCATGATTGGCGGAATGAGCTGGGAGTCTTCTGCACAGTATTATCGTCTTATGAATGAAGAGGTTAAGCAACAATTAGGAGGCTTGCATTCAGCAAAATGCATTCTGTATAGTGTAGATTTTCAAGAAATTGAGCATTATCAAGCTGAGGGAGAGTGGGAGAAGGCTGGGCAAGTGCTGGGAGAAGCAGCGCAATCCCTAGAGAGTGCAGGGGCAGATTTTATTATCATTTGTACAAATACAATGCACAAGGTTATTGATATCATTGCGGCAAAGATCACAATACCGATTTTACATATAGCAGATGCGACTGCAAATCAAATAGAAAAAGCTAGTTTACAAAAAGTTGCCCTTCTTGGGACAAAGTACACGATGGAGCAAGATTTCTATAGAGCTAGAGTAGAGGGATTTGGCATTGAAGTACTTGTTCCATTTGCTGACGAGCGTACTGAGGTCAATCGTATCATCTATGAAGAATTATGCTTGGGCCGAATTGAACAAACATCGAAGGACTATTATTTACAGGTGATTGAGAACCTTGTGCAATCGGGAGCACAAGGAATTATATTAGGCTGTACAGAGATTGGTTTACTTATTAAACAGGAAGATCTTAGCGTACCTGTTTTTGATACAACAATTCTACATGCACAGGCTACTGTAAATATGGCCATTCATAAGGGGGGGGTAATATGCCAAGAAAAGTACGAGAAATGGGGATTGTAGTTGGAACATTATCAACAGGTGAGAAAAATTGTATTACCGATGTAGCTGGCGTGCGTGTAGGTCATGTAACGCTCGATGAGAAAATGAATCAAGAAGGCGCTTATGCCTGTACAGGGGTAACAGCGATTTTACCGCATGATGGTAATTTATTTCAGCAAAAGGTTACTGCTGCAAGCTATGTGCTAAATGGTTTTGGGAAAACGACTGGGCTCGTTCAGGTGAATGAGCTAGGGGTTATTGAATCACCAATTATGCTCACGAATACATTTGGCGTCCCGGCTGTAACACAAGGAACGCTACAATTTATGCTAGATACGAATAGTGAAATAGGTCATTCAACAGGAACTATTAATATCGTAGTCGGGGAATGTAACGATAGCTATTTAAATTCTATTCGAGAATGTCCTATCACACCCGAGCATGCTGTGGAAGCGATTCGCAAGGCATCAAATGAAATAGCGGAGGAAGGGGCAGTTGGTGCCGGAAAAGGAATGATGTGTTTTGGCTATAAAGGTGGGATTGGCTCATCTTCCCGAATCGTGACACACGCGTCAACAAACTATACGATAGGTTGTATGATACTTAGTAATTTCGGACAAAGCTCAGAGTATCTAGCTCGTCAATATACTACTTCAAATGTTCAAAATGAATCGGCATTATCGCCGACAGATGGCTCCATTATCATCGTACTTGCCACAGACGCACCGCTTAGTAATCGTCAGCTAACACGTGTTATTAAACGCTGTGGTATCGGACTGGGACGTACAGGCAGTCATTTTTCACATGGCAGCGGAGATATAGTTATTGGCTTTACAACAGCCCATCATATCGCTCACCAATCAGATCAGCTCGTCGAAACACGTACACAACTACGGGAAGATCACCCTATCATTAATCAATTATTTGCAGCTGCTGCAGAAGCAACAGAGGAAGCCATTTTAAATTCACTATCTCAGGCACAGACTACTGTTGGTAGAAATGGACATAAAGTTGAAGCCTATCAATTTTAACTCTATGGATGATGGGATGTCATTAGATAACATTGTAGAACAAATCAATTTTAGCCCATTACTACCAAATGATATACAAATGCAAACTATCTATAATTTTTCATTACGTCAGGAAACAAAAGTTAATCGCAGTTCTATTTACTTTAATGCGAAACTTCATAATAGCATTATTCGAGTAAAACAATTTTTTTATGATTGGGCATTCCCTTTTATTTATGCAGATACGAATTTAATTAAACAAGGTAAGCCTTTTATCATTCAGAATAGAGTAGGCTTTATTGGTATTGATTATAAAAATAATAAGGCATTAAGCTATTCTGTAGGATTTACAACTGTGGAGATATCGGTTTTTGAAGGTGATGCCACGGATGATGAGTTAATAGAATATCTTGCAAATTTAATGGTAATAAACCTTGATCTGTCACAAAAATCATTTGCTACTGTAAGTTATACAGCAAGATATGATCAAGGAAAATGGGGAGAAGATGAAGTAACGAGGGTAAAATGGTTTAAACCTGAGATAATTAATTTGAAAAATACTTTCTCAGAGACATTATTAGATTATAAGCTAGACTCGGTTGGGATTGGTAAAGAAACGAATGAAGTTCAATTACTATATCGACAAAAAGAAAACCTTACTGATGGGTGTTGGATTTCAATAGCACCTCTTACTTTAGAACAAGATCTACCTAAAACTTTAGGAAGAAATATTGGAACTCGTCAAAAATGGAGATTTAGATTATTGAAAATTCCATATGAAAATAGAAAAATTGAAGTATATTATGGAGTTCAAGAAACTAAATATCCAGCAAGGTGGTTCTGGTTTAGCTTTGATAATAAAATTATTCAATGTCATATTCGTTCTTCCGTAAATGAAACCTCATCTTTAGTGCGTGAAATATTAATAAAAATACTATTTAGTTGGCTTGTTTAGTAGAAATAACTAGAAGAGTTTACCTTCATTTTGATCAATATCAAAATGGAGGTTTTTTTATTACCAATATAATTTGATTCAATTAACTAAGACTCATCACCGAAAGTTGTGGAAGACATTTGGAGTGGAGACTGGGCGACTCCTTAGGGATTATTAGCGTCACAGATGAAACCCTGCAGTATAGTAATTCTGAAACAACGAAATGCTTATAAATATTTTCAATAATTAATCACTCTCTCTTGATTTAAAGATAATGACCTTTAATTAATATTTTACTTATAGATTATAATGTTATATGATGTAATCAAGAAAAATGAAAGAGGTAACAAATTGAAAAAATTAAACAAACAATCTTCCGTTCCTCTGTATATTCAGTTGAAAGAAGTACTTACAGAATATATAGAGAAAAATATGACAATTGGGGAAGTCCTTCCAACTGAAAAAGAGCTAGAAAAACTTTATGGTGTTAGCAGAATGACAGTCCGAAATGCTATAGATGAATTACAAAGAAGTGGTGTTGTTGTTAAGCAACAAGGAAGAGGAACTTTTGTTAACAATAACAAAATGACACAAGATATCGGAACTATTTTTAGCTGGACTGAAGAAATGAGGATTAAGCAGAAAAAATCTTTAACTTTGGAAACAACTATTCAGGTAGTAGAACCTTCAAAAAAATTGCGTGACTCTTTAAAACTGGCACCAGACGAAAAAGTTGTATCTATTGCAAGGGTACGAGCAGTCGAAAATGAGCCGGTTGTTATAATGATTAATTATTTAAAAAATAAGTATGTCCCTGGTTTGGAAAAAAAAGGTCTAACTTCTGATTCTTTATATAAGGATTTAGAGGAAATATACAACATTTTTTTAGAAAGTGCTGAGGAGGTTATAACAGCTAGGTCTGCTACCTCATATGAAGCAACTAAATTAAGGGTTCCGGAAGGCGCTGCCGTCTTACATGTTAGAAGAACTTCATTCATAAAGAACAAAGTCCCTGTAGAAGTAGTAGATATGGTTGTACGTGGAGATAGATATGAGTATTTTGTTGAACTAGAAGGCCGAAGAAAAAAACACATCATTCCATAAACCATAAGGAGAGATACAATGTTACCAATAAAATTTGAACAAATTGCATTAGATGTGGAGCTTACATCTCCCGAAGAAGCCATTCAATTCGCTGGAAATTTACTGCTTCAATCTAACAGTGTTGAACAAAGTTATGTAGAAGAAATGATTAATGGTTATAAAAAGTTCGGTTCCTATATTGTGTTAGCACCTAACATAGCTATTCCACACGCAAGACCAGAATTCGGAGTGAACGAACAATGTATAGCTTTTGTGAGAGTCAAAACTCCTCTATCTTTTGGACATCCACAAAATGATAACGTTAAACTTATTATTCCGATTGGGGGTATAGACAAACAATTTCACTTAGATATGTTAAGAGATTTAAGCGCCGTCTTGATGAATGAAGATAAAGTAACTAGGTTAAAAGAGTCAACTGACACAATGGAAATCTATAATATATTGAAAGGAGTTAGCTAATATGTTTATTTTGACTGTTTGTGGGATGGGGTTTGGAACAAGTTTAATGTTACTAATGGAAATTCAAGATTTAGGAAATAAAAATGGTTTTACAATTGAGGGAGAAGCTACCGATTTAAGTTCTGCAAAAGGAAAAAACGCCGATTTGATAGTAGCATCAAGCGAAATAGCACAAGAACTTGAAAATAATGATATACCTGTAGTATCCATCATTAACTTACTGGATAAAAATGAAATTGAAGAAAAAGTACTGCCATATATTATGCAAATCCATACACGAGGAGGTTAAAAAATGCTAAGTTTTATTACTGGAGTTTTATCAACCCCTGCCTTTATTTTAGGAATAATCGCAGCTATTGGACTTATAGCCCTCAAAAAATCTGGATCTGATATTATTAAAGGAACTTTAAAAACTATTTTTGGCTTCATCATGCTACAACAAGGGGCAAGCATCATTGTAAGTAGCTTAGTGCCATTTAGCCAAATGTTTGAAAGCGCTTTCAAATTAACTGGCGTTATAGCAGAAGATAATGCTATAGCTGCTGCAGTGCAAAATGTTCTTGGAACAGAAACTTCTTTAATTCTAGTTTTTGGTTTTATCGTCAACGTTATACTAGCCAGAATAACAAAATGGAAATATATCTTTTTAACTGGCCATATGATGTTCTCTTTTGCTGCGACAATGGCAATCGTTTTTGATCAAATGGGTATTCACGGATGGAAAGCTATTCTACTAGGTTCATTAATTCAAGGGATTTCCAGTGTGCTATTTCCTGCATTAGCGCAACCTTTCGTAAGAAAAGTAACTAATAACGATAGTGTAGGATTTGGATTTTGGGGGAGTTCACTTGTTTGGATAAGTGGTTGGATTGGTGGGAAATTGGGGAATAAAGAACATTCGGCTGAGAACATGAATGTTCCAAAGCAGTTAGATTTCTTAAAGGAAATGTCAATTTTAATGGGAATTGTTATGTCTGTTATTTATTTGGTCACTTCATTCTTTGTCGACACTAAACTTATGAATGAGCTTTCGGGTGGTCAAAATATTGCTCTTTTCGCAATTATGCAAGCGTTTACATTTGTTGTCGGTATTCTTGTATTATTACAAGGAGTTAGAATGTTCCTAGGTGAGCTAGTACCTGCTTTCAAAGGAATTAGCGAAAAACTTGTTCCAGGTGCAAAACCAGCACTAGATATCCCTATTTTCTATTCTTTTGCACCAACAGCAACGACTATCGGATTTTTATTTGCCTTAGTAGGTGGATTGGGGGCAACACTCATTTCTACTATGCTACCTGTTGTGGTCTTACCTTCCGTGATTGGTTTATTCTTTATGGGAGGAGCTGCAGGTGTATTCGGGAATGCAATGGGGGGACGTCGTGGTGCCATAATTGCTGGCGTGGTACTAGGATTTACATTTCAAATGATAGTGGCCTTAGCTTATCCAATTATTGATTTGAGCGGTTATGGCATAAGCGGATTGTGGTTTGCTTCTACGGATGCTATCGTCGTCACTTTACTTATTAGATTAATCGGCACCCTGTTTGGTATAGCAATATAAGATCCAAAGGAGTGATAAATATGACTGACAAAATTAGAACTGTTTTAGGAGATACTAGCAAAGAAGCACTAGGGTTTACTTATACCCATGAACATTTATGGTGTTGTCCTCCTCCACAACAAAAAGATCGTGACTTCGAACTAACAAATTACGAAGCTTCTCTGGAAGAATTAAAAACATTTAAAAAAATCGGGGGTGAAACTTTGGTAGATGCTTCTACCCTCGACTATGGAAGAGATGGTAATATACTTAAAAAAATGGCTGAGGAAAGCGGCGTTAATGTATTAGGGGTCACGGGTTTCAATAAACATATCTATTTTGATGATTGGGTTGAAACAGAAAGTATCGATCAAATTGTAGATAGATTAGTTCAAGATATACAAGTTGGAATGGATGGATCCGATGCAAAAGCTGGAATATTAAAGGCTGGATCATGGTATAACGTTATACATCCACTGGAAGAAAAAATAACACGAGCTGTCGGAAGAGCCCAAAAAATAACTGGTGCTCCTGTATGGTTACATACTGAATCCGGAACACTGGGAGTAGAAATGTTAGATATTTTAGAGGATGAAGGGGTAGACTTGCATTTGGTTGCTGTAGGACATAGCGATAGAAATGCTGATCCTTATTATCACTTAAATATTTTAGAACGTGGCTCCTATATCCAATTCGATGGACCCGGGAAAGTCAAATATTATCCAGATAATATTAGAATAGATTTAATTAAAAATGTTCTAGCACATGGATATGGTCATAAGTTACTCATATCAGGAGATATGGGGAGACAAAGCTATTTACACGCTTATGGTGGTGGTCCTGGTTTTAGATATATTAAACAAAAATTCATTCCTAGAATGTTGAACGAACGAATTTCCCAACATGCTATTAATCAAATTTTCTATACAAATCCAGCTGATTGGTTAGCGAAATTTTAGGAGTGATTAAATGAAACTTGATAATTTAATGGCAATAATAAGAGATGTTTCGCCAAATGATATTGTTCCAATAGTTCAGGCCTTACTTGATGAAGGGATAAAGAATTTAGAAGTCTCATTAAGTAATGAAACGTTGGGTATAGGATGTATTGAAACTTTAGCCTCTCATTTTACACCACAACAAATTTATTTAGGGGCAGGTACTGTTCTAAATGAAGAACAGTTGTATTCAGTAAAAAATGCTGGAGTTCAGTATATTATTACGCCTGGTTGGAATAAAGAACTAGTGAAGAAAGCTTTAGAAACAGATTTAACAGTATATCCAGGAGTATATACTCCTGGAGAAATTGCGGAAGCTTTAGAACTGAACATTGACTACCTTAAGCTATTCCCTATAAACGGTCTCAATGAGAATTATTTAAAAGCTATTAGAGGTCCGTTTCCAAAGGTAAATATTATGGCTGTTGGTGGAGTTACGCCGGAAAATATTAAATTCTACAAAAAATTAGGTATACATCACTTTGGGATTGGCAGTGAACTAGTTCCTAGAGGAGCAACTCAAAAAGATATCCCTGTTATTAAAAGTAATGCTAAATTATTTATTAGTTCAATAAAGAAAGCGAATGAAATTGATGGAAAATCAACCGAAACTAATGATTAATATGACACGAGACGAAGTTAAAAAGGGTTTAGCTGAATTTCCAGTTGTAATATTACCTTTAGGTGCAACTGAACAACACGGTCACCATTTACCATTAGGTGTAGATATTTACCTCTCCGAATATTTTTCGAAGGAAGTAGCCAAAGCAACTGGTGCTCTTGTAGCACCAACACTTCCTTTTGGCTATTCCTGGGTTTGGAGAGATATTCCTGGAACTATATCGCTACAACAAGATTTAGTAGAAGCGGTTATCAAAGATGTTGCTCATAGCGTATCACGTTATGGAGGAAAGATGCTTGTTTTAATAAATGGACATGATTCTAACAACTCATCTATGAAGTATGCAGTTAGAGAGTTGGATGAAGAGCTTGATATGCCAGTCATTTACCTCTTCTATCCTCGATTGAGTGAAGTAATTAAAGAAGTATGTGAGTCTCCAACTTGGAATGGTATGATTCATGCGTGCGAGTTTGAGACCTCATTAATGCTCCATGTTAATGAAGCACTAGTTGATATGAACAAAACTGTTGAGGAATATCCTGAAACACCAAATCTCTACGGAGCATCTACAATTTCACTTGGTGATTTGAGTAAAAGTGGTGTATTCGGAGATTCCACTCTTGCTACAAAAGACAAAGGTAAGAAGATGGCAGAAATATTTACTGATAAAATGATTAAACTAGTAAATGAAGGCTATAAAGAATTTGTTATAAGACAATAATAGTATGCATACAAAAAGGCCTCAGATAAATTTCACTGAAACAGGATTAAAGTTAAACCTTGCAAAGTCTTCTATTAACCATACCATCAGTAATTTTGAAGCGGAGCTAGAGCGATCTATTATTTTCTGCAATCGTCCAATCCCAGAAGCTAATAAGCGAATTATATCTATATGCTTAGGAACTTTCACAGCGATATAATCAATTAAACTATTGACCAAGTTAGGGAATAAAGGGATTCATCTCTTAAATTTATGATGAACTATATATAAGTATATATAAGTTGATTGGAGTAGAGGCTGGGCGACTCCTTCGTGACCAAACATTGTGTTGCTGCCGCTTCGCTTTCGCACAAAAAACATCTGTTGCTGCCGCTTCGCTTTCGCACAAAAAACATCTGTTGCTGCCGCTTCGCTTTCGCACAAAAAGCATCTGTCGTTGCCGCTGCGTTTGCACTACGCTTTCGCACAAAAAGCATCTGTTGCCCGACGCCCCCAGGAAAGCGCCCAGTCGGAACGGAAATCAACCATACATTATGACGAAGAGCTCTAACTAAGGAAATCCTTAAAGATGCTTATTCGTCATTTTTTATTATATTTCGGTAATCTTCTACCCCATCCGTGAATAAAATTCCTAAATAGGTGAAGAAACATTGTCTTTCGACTTCTTGTATCAATTATTTGGCGTATGTTGTTTGAAAAGAAGAAAATAGCTATTACTCTGTAATATTTCTTTTTTTATCTGGTCAATAAATTTAAGGTATGATACATTCATTAAAAACTGAATTATCCGAAAATTTTATCGAAACCTGAAATTGGAGGTGTGTACTATACATGACGCTGTTTTTCATCCTATTGAGGTAAATAAAATTTCAATGAGGGACGCAACGCCAACAGTTCGTGAAAATGGCGAGCCATTCATTCAAATCGGAGAACAACATTCGAGGATTTTTGTTAACCCAATTTACTATCATCAAAAAATACCAAACAGTTTACAAGCAATTTATTTACGTCAGAGTGTGTATGAACGATTAACACAAGCGCTATTATTATTATCTAAAAATTATAGCCTTATTTTATATGATGGCTATCGTCCGTTCCAAGTGCAGCAATATTTGTTTACGAGTTTTTCAAAGCAAATCGCACAAATTTCCCCCCATTTGACTGAGCAAGAGGTTGAAAGAGAAACGCGAAAGTATGTTGCGTTTCCGAGTATTGATCATGCTCATTTTGCCCCTCATTTAACAGGGGGAGCGATTGATGTGACACTAGGAGATTTAGATGGCAATGCTTTAAATTTAGGTACAGCATTTGATGAAATCAGTGAAAAGTCTGCAACACGCTATTTTGAACAACATCCAGAGGAAGATTGGGAAGCCTGTGTTCATCGACGTCTTCTGTATAACTGTATGACAATGGTTGGCTTTACGAATTATTCAGAGGAATGGTGGCATTACGATTTTAATAATGTTTCATGGGCAAGACGTGTAGGTGCGCAAGAAGCTAGTTATGGGGCTGTGGAAGCAATGATCCAAGACAATAAAGTAAAGGAGTTTCGATTTCTATGAAGGTCTATATTAGTGCAGATATTGAAGGGATTACTGGCACAACAGCTTGGAGTGAGACGGAGCTAAACGCGCCAGATTATCAGTTTTTCCAAAAGCAAATGACAAAGGAAGTAGAGGCCGCTATAGAGGGGGCTATTCTTGGTGGAGCGACCGAAATTTTATTAAAGGATGCTCATGATTCAGCACGTAATCTTGATATTTCTAATCTACCAATAAACTGCAAGATCATTCGTGGCTGGACGTATGACCCGATGTGTATGGTTGCAGGACTTGATAAGAGCTTTGATCGTGCAATTTTTATTGGCTATCACAGTAAAGGAGGAAGTGAACGTAATCCTTTAGCGCATACGCTTTGTGTTTTTGCGGATGTGAAAATTAATGGGGAGTACGCGAGCGAATTTTTAATTAATACGTACGCGGCTGCTTTACATGGTGTTCCAGTTTCGTTTGTCAGTGGAGATGTGGGATTAACAGAGGAAATTCAATCTATCAATAATAACATCATCACATTTGCCACGAAAGAAGGGATAGGGAATGCGACCATTAGCGTGAGTCCACAGCTGACGATTATGGAAACGAAACGACTTGTTGAGGACTCGATGAAGGTACCTCGGGAAGATTTACAAGTGACATTACCTGAGCGCTTTGAAGTGGAAATCATTTATCGTGATCATACACGAGCGTATCGAAATTCTTTCTATCCGAATGCTACGTTTAAACCACATAATACAGTGGAATTCGTAACAGATGATTTTTATGAGGTGCTTCGGATTTTACAGTTCTTAACATAAATAACTTAAAGGTAGGTGAATGGATGAAAATTAAAAATATTGTCGTGGGAAAGGTGGAGGCACCGCTTATAACATCGTTTAAAACAGCACTGAGAACAGTGCATAGCATTCACAATATTGCCGTCTATGTCCATGCTGATAATGGGCAAATAGGCATCGGTGAAGCGGCGCCGACTGCAGCCATTACTGGTGAAACACTAGGGTCTATTTCGCACGCTATAGAAGAGTATATAAAGCCTGCCATTATCGGGATGGATATTGAAGAATTGACAGAAATCATGGATCGAATTGATAGCAGTATTTATCAAAACACCAGTGCAAAAGCTGCGGTAGATATGGCGATTTATGATTTATTTGCGAAACACTATCAAACACCTCTCTATAAATTATTAGGGGGCTATCGGAAAGAATTAATAACAGATATTACGATAAGTGTAAATGATTCTGAAGAAATGGTGAAGGATAGTATAGCCGCTGTACAACGAGGTTTTCAAATTTTAAAAATCAAGGTGGGGAAAGACCCAGCAGGTGATGTAGAGCGAGTTGTTGCCATTCGTGATGCAGTTGGACACGCCGTAACATTACGAGTTGACGCGAATCAGGGCTGGACACCGAAGCAAGCTGTACAAATTATTGGTGCACTTGAAGATGCAGGTGCAAATGTTGAATTGGTTGAGCAGCCTGTTCATTGCCATGATCTAGTAGGAATGCAATTCGTGACGGCTAATACATTGACAAATATTTTGGCGGATGAAAGTGTTTTCTCTGCAAAAGATGCCTATACAATTATTGAAAGGCGAGCTGCGGATTTGATTAATATTAAGCTCATGAAAACAGGAGGTATTTATCAAGCACAAAAAATTTGCCACATTGCAGAGGCAAACGACATACCATGCATGATTGGCTGTATGCTAGAGACAAAAATTAGCGTAAGTGCCGCTGCACATTTTGCCGCATCACAGAAAAATATTACGATGGTAGATTTAGACGGACCTAGTCTATGTTTGAAAGATCCTATTGATGGTGGTCCAATATTTGAAAATGATCGAATTAGGATGACGGATGCAGTTGGAATTGGATTTTCATAATAAAGTGCAGCTTCAATCAGTGAGGGGGCGTCAACCCTACTGACTGTAAATAGAACCTATCGGGCTTTATGGATAGTTGATCTCCCACTTTTATTTTTTGCTTTTCTAACATCTTGAAGTGGGATTTTTACTGTCACTTTTTGTAGATAAAAAAGATTACTAGGGGGATGCTTATGATGAAAAGGTATTGGTTGCTTCTCGTGTGTCTTGTTGTAATGCTTTGTGCAGCCTGTAGTGACGATTCTTCAAATGAAAAAAAATCAGAGTATCGTGTGGTTTATTCGGGGGAAATAAAAACGTTAAATTACTTAAAGACCTCTGAAACCAATGAGTTTGCTGTAGCAGCGAACTTGATTGATGGATTAATTGAGTATGATAAGTATGGTGTTGTACAACCAAGCATAGCCAAAGAATGGTCATCAAATGACGATGCTACCGTTTGGACGTTCAAGCTTCGTGACGATACAAAGTGGATGACACATGACGGTAAAGAGTATGCAGATGTTGTTGCTCAAGATTTTGTAGATGGCTTACATTATGTGCTTGATGCAAAAAATGAATCATCAACAGCTTGGATTGCTACGGTCGTAAAAAATGGGGAAGCCTTCTATAACGGTGATATGACAGATTTTACGAAGGTTGGCATAAAGGCAATAGATAAACATACAGTAGAATACACTTTAGAAACGCCTACACCTTATTTCCTTTCTATGTTGAACTATGTCTGTTTCTTCCCGGTTAATGGTAAGTTTATAGAAGAAAAAGGTGATAGTTTTGGTACAGCGCGTGAAAATTTCCTTTATAACGGATCCTTTATTTTAGATAAATTTGAACCGCAAAATGAGCGAGTACTTGTGAAAAATGATAAGTATTGGGATAAAAACAATGTACTGATTGATCGTATTCGCTATAAATACAATAAAGAAGCGGCTACAGTGGCACCAGAATTATTTTTACGAGGAGAAATTGATTCTGCGAGTATCCCTACTTCTATTATTGATGAATGGTTTAAAGACGAAAAGAAAAAATCGCAAATTCGTCAAACACAAAATAACTTCTATACGTATTTCTTTGCATTAAACTTTAACCCACAATTTGATGCGGAATACGAGCCTGAAAATTGGAAAAAAGCGGTCAATAATAAAGATTTCCGAAAATCTTTATTCCATGCGCTCGACCGTGAATCTGCAATGCTAACTTTAGAACCTTATAATCCAAAAGATTTGCTTAGCAACACGATTACTCCTAAAAACTTTGTCAATGTGGAGGGGCTTGACTATACACAGTTAGCACCGTTAGCTGATATTTCAAAAAATGACTCCTTCAACAAGGAGAAGGCATTGGAATATAAGGAAAAAGCGAAAAAAGCGCTAGAAGGAAAAGTAACTTTCCCAGTAAAAGTGTTAATGCCTTATAACTCCGGTATGCCGGATTGGGCAAATCGTTCACAAGTGGTTGAACAGCAGATTGAAAAATTATTAGGTACTGATTATGTAGACATTATCATAGAGGCTGGGCCATCAACAGGATTTTTATCAGAGGTTCGTAAACCGGGTAAATTTGCATTACTCGAAGCAAACTGGGGTCCAGACTATGCAGATCCATCAACGTATACGGATCCATTCACTGCAGACGGTACGTATAATAAACCGGAGCTAGCTGAAGGTTATACAGAAGCAAACGGAAAATCAAAATATCAAAACTTAGTGGACGAAGCAAAAGCGACGATAGATACAGCAAAACGTTATGAACTATTTGCCAAAGCGGAAGCCTTCTTAATTGATGAGGCATTTGTCATCCCTTATTCAGTAGGTGGAAGTGGCTATGTTGCTTCTAAATTAAATCCATTTGAGGCTCAATACTCTCCATTTGGAGTAACTGCCGAGAAATTTAAAGGTCAGCGAATTTTAGAAAAACCAATGAGTAATGAGGAGTTTAAAGAAGCTTTAGCGAAGTGGGAGCAAGAACGTGCGGATGCATTAGCTAAAGCAGCAAAATAAATTTGAAACTTCAATCAATGCCCAATTTTTGATAGTTGAAATAATCGGGCATTAAGGAAGTTAACGCTGGAAATAAATATTAAGATCATTGCTACATTCAAGAAAAAGTCAAAAGCGATGAGTATTTATCTTCATTCAGAAGACTCCAACCTCTGAAGGTGGCGTGGTGAATGCGGATGTGATTCCTATTCAACCAACTGAATGAAGATAAAGCCTCCGGCGGATGTCACGGATTTTGAATTGTGCATGCACAATTCAAAATCCGGACGCAATTACGCCAAGGCGAAATTGATTCGAGGAGATACCGAAATAAAAAAGTCGGCATCTCCTTCAGTCTTTCTGAAGAAGGAGGATGAAATGATGCTGGGGTATATAGGTAAACGTTTATTACAATCAGTTTTAACACTATTTATTATTATTACGATTGTTTTTTCATTACTACGTTTAATGCCAGAAGAAGGTTATTTAGGGGCAGCAGCGAATAAAATGTCACCTGCACAACAAGAAGTATATTTAACGAATTTAGGTTTACGTGACCCGTTACTTGTACAGTTGGGAAATTTTTACGCTAAGCTGTTTCATGGTGATTTAGGTAAATCCGTTACATATCGGACAGATGTACCAGTCGTCACGATTATTGCAGATAAGATCATGTATTCCTTGCTATTTGGTTTAGGTGCGGTTGTGCTATCTCTTCTAATTGGAGTTCCGCTCGGAATATTGATGGCCCAGATGAAGGGGCGCTGGTTGGACCGCTTAGGGACTGGCTATATTGTCATTATCGTTGCAGTACCAGCAGCCGTCTATTATTTAGTCATTCAAATGTATATTACAGAAATTTTTCATTTACCAATGCTTTTTGATGAGTATAATCCTATTACTTGGATTTTACCACTGACTTCAATGGCGTTAGCACCGACTGCCTCCTATGCCATGTGGATGCGGCGTTATATGGTGGATGAACTAAACAAAGATTATATCAAACTAGCAAGAGCAAAAGGAGTGAAAGAGCGTACATTAATGTTTAAACATGTACTAAGAAACGCTTTTATTCCAATGGCACAATATTTACCCGCAACTATTCTTTTTACCATTACAGGTTCCATCTACATTGAATCCTTATATTCCATTCCTGGGATGGGGGGCTTACTTGTAGATGCCATACAGCGACAAGATAATACGATTGTACAAGGCTTAGTGCTTGTTTTCTCTTCGCTTGGAATTATCGGACTCATTTTAGGTGATATTGCAATGGCCCTTGTTGATCCGCGGATTAAATTGGGGAAAGGGGAGAGTGTACGTTAATGGGAATGTATTCAGAAGAAATAAACAATATCTCAAACAAATCACGTGAAACATTGTTCGAGTTTGCGGAAGTAGATGAACGTCAAGCTGAAGAAACAGCCTATTCTAATTATTCCTATTGGCGTTCAACGTGGAAATCCTTTTTGAAAAATCGCATCGCTGTCTTTTTATTAGTTGGCGTGCTAATTATCGTAGCTTTTACCATTTTACAGCCGTATTTACCAGCGCAAAAATCACCGACTGAAATATATTTAGATGAGCAGACAGGTCTCCAAGCACGTAATATTGCACCAAACACTGAATTTTGGTTTGGGACAAATTCCATTGGGCAGGATTTATGGGCACGTATTTGGGCAGGGACCAGGACCTCGTTATTTATTGGCTGTATGGTTGCTTTAGTAGAGGCAATCGTTGGTATTACTGTCGGTACACTTTGGGGCTTTTCGCGTAAATTAGAGGTGCCTATTACACAGCTTTACAACGTCGTTGATAATATACCGACAACGATTGTACTTATTTTAATGTCCTATATTTTGCGGCCAAGCATTTCAACCATTATTATTGCCATGTGTATTACTGGCTGGGTAGAAATGGCGAGATTTATACGCAATCAAATTGTTATTTTGCGTGATCGTGAGTATAACTTAGCCTCAAAATGTTTAGGAACACCTGATTATCGAATTATTTTAAAAAACCTATTACCCTATCTTATTTCGGTCATTATGTTACGAATGAGTCTAGCCATACCATTTGCAATAGGCTCAGAAGTATTTTTGACATACATCGGATTAGGACTACCGATTAGTGAGCCGTCTTTAGGAAATTTAATTAATGAAGGGCGAGTACTAATGATGTCTCCAGATTTAAGATATCAGCTCATTTTCCCAAGTATTGTATTAAGCGTCATTACGATTGCATTTTATATTATAGGAAATTCATTTGCAGATGCAGCAGATCCGAAAAATCACGTATAAAGGGGGATGATGGAAGTGACACAAACTAAATCACCTGTTTTAACCATTCATAACCTTGTCATTAAATTTACACTTCGTGGCAGAGTGCTAACGGCTATTCGTAATATCTCCCTTGATTTATACAAAGGTGAAAGTCTTGCAATCGTTGGCGAGTCAGGTTCAGGAAAATCTGTACTAATGAAATCAATCATGGGCTTGCTAGACAAAAATGGCTTCATTGATCAGGGGCAGATCATCTACAATGATCAGGATTTAGCGCAGTTTAGAACCGAGTGGGAGTGGCTAAGCATTCGTGGAAAAGAAGTTGCAATGGTTACACAGGATCCAATGACATCATTAAATCCACTTAAAACAATCGGTAAGCAAATCGAGGAATGTGTTCATTTACATCAAGACTTAAAGGGAAAAGTCGCATACGAAGAAACATTAAAATTGTTAAAAGATGTTGGCATTCACGATGTAGAAAAGCGCTATAAGCAATATCCTCACGAATTTTCCGGTGGTATGCGTCAACGAATTGTGATCGCTATTGCGCTAGCATGTAAACCCAAAATTTTAATTTGCGATGAGCCAACAACTGCATTAGACGTAACAATCCAAGCACAAATTTTGCAGCTTTTAAAAAATCTTCAACAAAAATATGGACTAACAACCGTTTATATAACGCATGATTTGGGCGTTGTCGCGAAGGTTGCTGACCGTATTGCAGTTATGTATGCAGGTGATGTCATCGAAATAGGGAAGACGCATGAAATTTTCTTTAATGGCAAGCATCCCTATACGTGGGCGCTCATTTCTTCATTACCGCAACTAGGCTCAAAAGGGGAGCAGCTTTATTCTATCAAAGGTACTCCACCAAATCTTTTTCAAGAGATTAAAGGAGATGCTTTTGCACCTCGCAATCAATATGCGTTAAAGATCGATTTTGTCGAGCGTCCTCCATTTTTTCAGGTGAGTGACACACATTATGCTCGTACATGGCTATTAGATCCACTTGCTCCGAAAGTAGAGCCTCCTGAAGCGCTACAAGCCTTTTTCGAAGAAGGGAGACGATACGCCCATGAGTCATAAAGAAGTAGTAGTTGAGGTGAAAAATTTAAAGGTTGTTTTTGGTAAAGGCAAAAATAAATTTATAGCGATTGATGATGTCAGTTTCGATATTTTTAAAGGTGAAACATTTGGTTTAGTAGGTGAATCAGGCTCTGGGAAAACAACAATCGGCCGAGCTATTATGCGTATCAATGAAGTCACTGAAGGACAAATACTGTATCACGGTAAGAAACTAAATGGCAAAATATCGAAAGAGTGGGATCGAGAAATTACACAGAAAATCCAAATGATTTTTCAAGATCCTATGGCATCTCTAAATGAACGTGCAAAAGTAGACTATATTATTTCAGAGGGACTTATTAATACAAAAAACTTCAAAAATGAGGCTGATCGTCAACAGAAGGTACGCAATGCATTATTAAATGTAGGATTATTACCGGAGTTTTCTAGTCGCTTCCCGCATGAATTTTCAGGAGGGCAACGTCAGCGTATCGGCATTGCACGTGCCCTAGTAATGGAGCCAGAGTTTATTATTGCGGACGAACCAATTTCAGCATTAGACGTATCCATTCGTGCACAAGTATTAAATTTACTAGCAAACCTACAGCAGCAAAATGATTTAACCTATTTATTCATTGCTCATGACTTATCTGTAGTCCGATTTATTACGGACCGAACGGCTGTTATTTATAAAGGTAAAATTGTTGAGCTAGCTGAGACAGATAAGCTGTTTGCTAATCCCCTTCATCCTTATACAAGGGCATTATTATCGGCAGTACCTGAGCCAAATCCTTATAAGGAGCGTGACAAAGTCGTAGAAATCTATGATCCGTCACAGCACAACTATGACATTCAGCCACCGTCATTTTTCGAAATAGAGGAAGGTCATTTTGTCTTGGCTAATGAAGAGGAATTGGAAAGATACCGAACTTCACTAAAAATGGAGGTAAGCAAATGATTCGTCCAAAGGCATTGAAAAAAGGTGACACAATCGGTCTTATAAGCGCTTCGGGTGCAACACCGCCTGAAAAAATTCTCCCTGCCGTTCAAAGTATTGAAAAGCTAGGTTTTAAAGTTGTCGCTGGGGAAACATGTAGAGCAAGGCATGGCTACTTAGCAGGCTCTGATGAACTAAGAGCCGCTGAAGTTAATCAAATGTTTAGGGACCCTAATATTGATGGCATTTTCTGTATACGTGGAGGTTACGGAGCGACGAAAATTTTACCGCTTCTAGATTTCGATACGATAAAAGCCAACCCAAAAGTATTTGCTGGCTATAGCGATGTGACAGCACTACATATCGCTTTTAACCAAAAATGTGGCTTTGTCACGTATCATACACCAATGCCCTCTACAGAATTTATTCGGCCAGAGATGGATGAATATACATGGAAGTCCTTTATTGAAAGTGTGACAGCAACAGAACGTACGGACTACTGTCTTGAAAATCCATCTGGGCGTACAATGATGACGTTTGTAGCTGGAAAAGCGACAGGGCAGCTTATTGGTGGGAACTTAACACTAGTGACGGCATCTCTTGGGACACCTTATGAAATTGATACAAAGGGCAAAATCTTATTTTTAGAAGATATAGACGAAAGTGAGCAACGTGTTGATCGGATGCTTACGCAGCTAAAATTGGCAGGCAAACTAGATGAGGTGGCAGGTATATTATTGGGGGCTTGGACAAATTGTGGTCCTGAAAATCCAAAACATCCAGAGCATAGCCTATCACTACAAACAATTTTCCAAGAAATTTTAGGTCCACTCCATAAACCTATCATAAAGGACATAGCTTGCGGTCACATCTTACCAATGATGTCACTGCCACTTGGTCGAACGATCACAATGGACACGGAGAATCAGATGATAAAAGTTATAGAGTAGGTGAAATATGAAGCAAACGATAACAGAGATTCTTCAAAATGCACCTTATAAAGTGCATATGTTTGTGAAAGATTGTAATACTGAGCAATTTTTCATTAGTGAAAAGCTAGATGACACATTTTCTAGTGCTAGCTTAATTAAGGTGCCTATACTGCTTGCTGTTCTGAATTATGTAGAAAGCAACAACCTATCATTAGAGCAAGAGATTAAGATAGCACCAGAAGAATGGGTAGATTTTAGTGTTATTAGTGAGCAGCGCCTAGAGCAAAGTACCATTTATGAGCTTTTAGTATGGATGACTATTACGAGTGATAATACAGCAACGAATGTACTAATCGATTTTCTAGGAATGGAGGCACTCAATCAATATTTTCGTCAAATTGGATTACTGCAAACAACCATTCAACGAAAGATGATGGATTTTGAGAGGCTTGCAAAAGGCTTAGATAATACTACGACGGCAAGTGATATGGCACTGCTATTCTCAAGAATTTATCGCAGGGACTTGTTATCATCAGTATTTAGTGAACTAACGCTAGAGATTTTAAGTCGTCAACGTGTACACGAATCACTAAAGCGTTATTTAGTAGATGATGTGAAACTTGCTCATAAAACAGGTGGTCTTGATACGGTAGATCATGATGTTGGGATTGTGTACAGCAGCTCTGGTGATTATCTTATTGGCGTTTTCGTCACTGAGGTTACTAACAATGATCATGCAAGACAGCTAATTGGTCGAATATCCAAAGTTGTTTATGATTATTTGGTGAAGCGGAAGGAGACGATAGAATGAATGCCATTGTGACGGCAATGATTGCAAATTTACATGCAAAGCCAGATGCAGCCTCAGAATTAGTGGATGAGGTACTATACGGAATGACGGTTCAAATCATGGAAGACATAGATGAGAGCTGGGTACGCATACAAACCGATTGTCGCTATGAAGGTTTTTGTCAGAAAGATAACCTACTAGTGGATGAAGCAAAAACTGATACTTGGCTACAACAAGCAAACCATTTTATTAACCAAAGCTTCGCCGATGTTTTACAGCAGCCTCGAATTCAGAGCACGAAAATGATGACGCTCGTTAAAGGCTCAATCATCTGTTCGATTACTATTGACGAGATAGAACCTGAATGGGCAGCAGTGCAATTAGTGGCGGGTGAGATCGGCTATGTACGTAGGCAATGGCTACAAGAAAAAATTCCAGAAAACAGCTTACCTGAGCAACAATTACGAGAAAATGTTGTCCAAACGGCGCTTAGCTATTTAGCAACACCCTATCGCTGGGGAGGAAAATCGCCACTAGGTATCGATTGCTCAGGTCTATGTTCAATGGCATATATGCTAAACGGGGTATATATTTATCGCGATGCCAAAATCGTTGAAGGTTTTCCTATCAAGGAAATATCTTTAGAGCACATACAAAAGGGAGACTTATTATACTTCCCAGGACATATTGCTTTATATATAGGGGATAAACTCTATGTCCACTCTTCGCTTGGCGGGAATGAGGTTAATATTAACAGTCTGGACGAACAGCATCAGCAATATAGAAAAGATCTAGCAACATCTATTACCGCTGTGGGCAGCTTGTTCTGTAGCGAAAGCAAAGAGACGCTAGAATTACCCCAAGGCGAAATTGATATAAGTTGATTGGAGTGGAGATCGGACGCCCCCAGGAAGCTCTGCTCTGTGCGAAAGCGAAGCGACAGCAACAAAGCGCCCAGTCGGAACGGAAATCAACCACACGTTATGATGATAAGTATAAAAAGTTAGAGAAGCTTGAACTTGGCTTCTCTTTTTTTATTTTTGAGATGAATAGGGAAATAAAAATAAATCTCCATGTCAAAAATTGCACATGGAGATTTTTTACATTAATATTTATAAATATTTAATTGTTGACCGGCTTCAATTCTATCAGATCGAAGCTGATTCCATTGTTTAATGGACGTAACTTTAACATTATGAGCCTCTGCAATATGCATAAGAGAGTCACCATCAGCTACGGTAATTGTTTTTTTATCTTTGACAGGACTGTCATACTGTTGTAAATCATACTTTGCTATCACTGCATTAAGCTTTTCATCGTATTGTGAATCTGTTGCATAGGAGCCTGTTAAAAACTTCGTAGCATCTGTAAAGGCCTTTGTATTTCTTTTAAAAACTCCTGCATAGAAATTTTTGTTCCAAGAAACTCCATTACGCATTAATTTTACATAATCTTGTATGGAAGCCTCATAGGAAGGATATTTGCGAAATTCAGCCATCACTCTAGTCATATTACCTGAACCATCATCCTCAGATGTTTCAAATGTAACGGAGTTATTTTGGTAACTACCTTTCATACCAAATAAATTGTTATTTGGAGCAGATCCAAGGCCACTTTGTCCATGCTCACTTTCTAAAACGGCTTGTGCAATGATAATCGATGCATACAAGTCATTTTCAGCACCTTGTTTCCGAGCAATTTCAGCAATAGCGCCAATAAACTCTTCTACACTAGGGCGATTATCGACAACGACAGACTCTTTAGTTTCATTAGTATTGAAAAGCTGCGTCACCATAAAAAACGAAATACAGATAACAATAACAGTAATCATAAGTCCTTTTAAAAAATTAATAAAGTATTTCATTGTCATTGATGTTGGTAGATTACAACATCTCCCTCCTTTCTTTTCAATAACGAGGTTTATATATTTCTAATTATACAGAGTCATAAATAGAAATACAGTCAGGACTATTTTTATAGAGTACATTATTTATAGAACGAAAAAACCCCTCATTTAGTTCCTCAATTTCCAGCATAATTAGAAATGAAAGGTGATTAGATGCAATAGTTACTTAAAAACAAAAATGGTATTATTAGCATCTCTGAAGCTATTAATTTCGAAAGGAAATCTTTATTGAAAATTATTTATTCGTACTCAAAAACAGTATACGATTTTCTATGGAAATTATGAGACAAATAGAGTAGGGCGTCAAGAGGACCAACGTCTTGATATAAAACAAAAAAAAGTTTGAAATGACTTAGGATAGTGAAATATATATAGGTACATGATGAATCTTTAAATAGTGTTAGTTCTAGACCTACTTTGCTTAACGTATATGAAATGAAGAGGATTAAAATAGTAATTTATTTCTATATTAAAACTTTAAGTCTATGTATATATTGTTGTCAAAACGGTCAAGGTAATCTTTGTAAATGTTGAAGGTGATTTCCGTTCCATTCTAAGTGGAGTAGTTGATTGGAGTAAATCGATACGGCTCATCGGATGCCCCCAGGAAAGCGCCCAGTCGGAACGGAAATCAACCCTCTCATTTTATAGTTTATCAACAATATGTATTTACATTTAATATAGTGATTTTACGCAATAGAGTGTGTGATTATTGAGGAGCATTATTAAAAGGAGCTTATACGATGATAGCATTTGAAAATGTCACAAAAAAATATGTAAATGACCAAGTTGCTGTAAAAGCTATTAATTTAGAGATCAATAAGGGAGAATTTTTTGTTCTTATTGGACCTAGTGGTTGTGGAAAAACAACATTATTAAAGATGATTAATCGATTAATTCATTTAACAGAAGGTACCATTCGAATTAACGGTAAAAGAATTAGTGATTACAACATTCATGAATTGCGGTGGAGTATTGGCTATGTCCTTCAACAAATTGCACTTTTTCCCCATATGACGATTGAAGAAAATATAGCTGTTGTACCTGAATTGAAGAAATGGAGTAAACCGCAAATCCAGCAACGAGTTCGCGAGTTATTGGATATGGTTGGACTTGAACCAGATAAATATAGTCAGCGTAAGCCTAAAGAGCTTTCTGGTGGTGAGCAACAAAGGGTAGGTGTTGTTCGTGCATTAGCAGCTGATCCCGAAATCATTTTAATGGATGAGCCTTTTAGTGCTTTAGATCCGATTAGCCGCACAAAATTACAAGATGATCTTCTTGAGCTTCAGCAAACGATACAAAAAACAATTGTCTTTGTTTCGCACGATATGCAAGAGGCCTTAAAACTTGGTGATCGCATATGTGTAATGAAGGATGGAGAGATTGTACAGATTGGTACTCCTCGTGAAATCATAGAAAATCCTGTTAATGATTTTGTTCGAGAATTTATTGGGGTAACAGAGTATGGGATGAATACATTCAATATCCAAGCTGTAATCGAACCAATAGCTGATGAAGATAATCAAAGAAATCGGGAGAACACCATTTCTTCCAAAGATTCTTTGCATACCATTCTTCAAAAATTAGCTCATGATGAATGTTTAGGTGTGGAAGATAACGGGGAAATAATTGGCGTTGTCACAAGAGCATCCATGCTTCAGTATTTAGCGCAAGATTCCTTAGAAAGAGGTAATATAAATGGCTAATTTTTTGGGAGTGTTTAGCGAACGAAAAGGCCAACTATTGGCATCTTTATTAGAGCACATTCAAATTTCCTTCATTGCACTATTTTTTGCAGTGGTGATTGCTATTCCTCTAGGAATCTATTTAACGAATAAAAAGAAAATAGCAGAAAGTATTATTGGTATTAGTGCAGTTTTACAAACGATTCCTTCATTAGCGTTATTAGGGCTATTGATTCCATTGTTTGGCATTGGAAAAGTACCTGCAATTATTGCCTTAGTTGTGTATGCACTTCTTCCGATTTTACGTAATACATTTACTGGGATAAACGAAGTAGATCCTTCTTTAAAAGAGGCAGCGATGGCTATGGGGATGAATACGCGAAAGCGATTAGTGAAAGTAGAATTGCCTCTTGCTATGCCTGTTATAATGGCGGGGATTAGAACAGCTATGGTATTAATCGTCGGAACAGCAACTTTAGCAGCATTAATCGGAGCTGGGGGATTAGGGGATATCATTTTGCTTGGTATTGACCGAAATAATACAGCACTTATTATTTTAGGGGCTGTTCCTGCGGCGATTTTAGCATTAGTGTTCGACTTCTTACTAAAAAAGCTAGAATCACTTTCCTTTAAAAAAACAATGACAGCATTGAGTATAATTAGTGTAGTGGCATTATTAATGATGATCTTCCCGCTGTTAAACTTCAAAGAGAAAGAAGAAATTGTGATTGCAGGTAAGCTTGGCTCTGAGCCAGAGATTCTAATTAATATGTATAAATTGCTTATTGAGAATGAAACAGACTTAAAGGTGCAATTAAAACCTGGGCTTGGTAAAACTTCCTTTGTATTTAATGCACTTAAATCTGGTAGCATCGATATTTATCCAGAATTTACTGGTACGGCAATTTCAGAGTTTTTAAAAGAGGAAGCCATCAATAATAATCAGGAAGATGTTTATCATCAGGCGAAAGAAGGCATGATAAATAAATTTGGTATGGTGATGCTTAGTCCAATGAAATATAACAATACGTATGCATTGGCAGTATCAAAGGAAATGGCTGAAACCTATCATTTGCAAACAATTTCTGACATTAAGCCTATTCAAGAAACGATAAAAGCCGGTTTCACCTTGGAATTTAATGATCGAGAAGATGGTTATTTAGGCATTCAAAAGCGTTATGGTATTACACTTTCTAACATAACAACAATGGAGCCAAAGCTTAGATATCAGGCGATCGAATCAGGAAATATAGATGTATTAGATGCTTATTCAACGGATAGTGAAATACGTCAATATAATCTACGAGTTTTAGCAGATGACCAGCAACTATTTCCACCTTATCAAGGAGCTCCTTTACTAAGGGAAGAGACGTTAAAGAAATATCCTAAGATTGAAACAGCCTTAAATAAGCTGGCAAATCAAATAACAGATGATGAGATGCGCGAAATGAATTATCGAGTAAATGTAGAAGGCCAAAACATAGAAGACGTGGCACGTGAATATTTAATAAAGGCAGGAGTGCTGTAAGACGAAAATCATATGGTACAAGAAGCTAGAAAAGAGATGCTTATCTTTTATCTAGCTTTTTTTGTTAGTTATTATCATAGATATTAAAAAGAGAATTATGTACAACGAAGCGACAGCAAAGTTAAAAAAACATGATTTCACATGCGACTATGTTCTTGGGTATATTTTACTTATTTTCTGAAAACTAAGAGCGATACAGTTTTTTTAGTACATTAATAATTATTATTCAAAAAAAATAACTCAAAAAAGAACGAATGTGGAAAATAATTGAAAATGAAAAATAGAATTGAATTATTCAATAAACAATATATGGATGGTCATTACATCGATAGTATAATTTCTTCCAGTACAAGTTGTTTTTGGACCTAAATGTGGATTAAAATGGGTATCAGCTCAATGTAAAAAGACAAATTTTGGAGGAAAAAATGAAAAAAAGTTTATTTTTAATGTCTTCGCTAATTTTATCAACTTCAATTATTCTTAGTGGCTGTGGAAAAAGCGCGGACGAAACAAAAAAAGACGATGAACCAAAGAAAACACAGGAGGAAAAAGGACAAGATAAAGATAAGGTCCAAAAGGAAGAATCTAAAAAAGATCAAGAATCAACTAAAGGATCAGCTGACTTTGCTTCTTTAATTTCTTATATGGAAAAAGAAACTCAAGGGAAAACTAAAGTTCTTTTTGAAAACAATGAACCACAAGTACATAAAATGGAGAATGTTTCAATTTCGCTTGATGCATATTCGGTAGTAGAATTAAAAGATTTTCACACGGACTTTAATATTCCATTTGGTGAACAAACTAACGGTGGCGTCATTTTAGCTAAATATACAGTGAAGAATGACATGGATAAAGATGTGTATTACATGCCTACTTTAGACGCTACATTCACGGGTGCAACTAAAGATTATACGAATGATAAGTATTTAATTCCTGAAGAAGATCAATTACCAACAAAATTAAGCTATAAAACAGATTATTTGTTAAAAGCGGGTGAAGAGATAACGGGGTATATCGCTTATCCATTCGGTGAAACAGATTTAGCAAAAATCAATGAACTTGGCACAGTAATAGTAAAGGTATCAAAACCGTTTACTGAAAAAGAAAATTATGGCTCTACTTTTGGTTCAGATGGAAGATTTAATCTTGCTTTAAATACGGATGGTTCGAAAAAAGTAGCAAGTAATTCGTCATTTTATCAAGATAAAGTAACAATGGACAATATGGGCGAAAAGACGATGTTGAAGGAAAAAAGCGACATCAATGAAAGTAAGAAAATAGGGAATGTAAATGCTATTCTAGAAGGGTATCAATTTACAAAATTTACACCTAATGAAGTGGAAGCTCCTCGTTTCTCTAATTTCACGAATGGTGTCACTTTATTAACAGTGAAATTTAAGCTAGAAAATAAAGCGTCAAGTGAAATTGGCTTATCGTCTATGTCTTCGAAATTGACAGTTAATGATGGCAAGCAATATTCATTAAGCGAAGGTATGCTATTAAATTACAATTATAATGAAGTTATTAAAGCTGGCGAAACTGGCGAGCTATTACAAGTATTCGTATTAGATCAAGAACAATATGAAAAAATCTGGAAAGACAAAGCCTTTGACATAGAATTAGGTCCTATCCGAAATAAAGGAGCAGAGGATACTTCAAAAGGCAAAAAAGAAACGTTTACATTACCGAAATAAAATGTAGGAGCCCTCTCTTAATTTGAGAGGGTTTTAGCTTGGCGACAAAAGAATACTATAAGCAAAGGTTGATTTTCACTCCGAGTTGGTGCTTTCCGCGGGATGGGCTTCAATCTTTCCATCATTAGTATTAGGGCTTTCATGTGAGAGCCGTACGTTTTTCTAAGTTAAAGCGATATGTAAGGTATGGGTGGGCTCTCAACCTGGAAATATTATAGAGCATATAGAGGATGAAGAATACTAGAGACTCGAAAAGTGAATGATGGTCGGGTCTCAAAATTTTTTAGCATTATAATTGACGATGTGCAATAAGAGCTATAAAATAAAAAAGACCGTCCAGACGGTTTTTTATGCTTTTTTAGGGGGCGATTATATGTCATCAAAAGCAGATTTAAAACGTTCACATATTATCCAAACAGCGATTCAATATTTAAAGGACAATGATTTAAGTACTTTAACTTTAGATAAAATTGCTAGTAGGGCGAACATTAGTAAGGGTGGATTACTGTATCATTATAATACGAAAGATGCCCTTCAATCAGCAATCGCTGAAACGATTTTGAACGAGGTTGTACAATCCTTTGAGCATTTAGCAAGCCTTGAGCAAGGAACAGGGAGATTAACGAGAGCATTTATTTTAGCTTCTCAAAAAGATCTTGCGAGTGGGGCAGCTTTAAATATTGCGATTCAAATTATGCAAAACGACCATTCATCCATCTCAACAGTTTATGAATGTTTACTAGTAGAGTTGTTTCAAGATGGTTTGGAGGAATCCGTTGTTCATTTGATTCGGTTAACGATTGATGGATTGTATTATTCAAAACTATTAAATATCGCACCGATTTCCGCTAAGGCAGCAGACGGTGTCTTTGAACAATTAATGCACATGACAAGGAAGGACTAACATACATGAGTGCTTTTGGTTTTTTATTCATTTCAATTATCTCAGAAGTTTTTGCAAGCTCGATGCTGAAACTTACAAATGGCTTTAAACGATTATTCCCTTCAATTGGTGTAGTGGTTGGATATGGAACGGCTTTTTATTTCTTTTCTCTAACATTACAATCTTTAGCAATTGGCACTGCGTATGCGATATGGGCAGGGATAGGAACGGCGCTAACGGCGATAATCGGTATAGTCTTTTATAAGGAATTGTTCAATCTAAAAAAACTTATGGGTATTCTATTAATTATTGTCGGTGTGGTTATTCTTAACCTTGCTGGTAGCGGACATTAAGGAGGAATTTGTAATGAAGGGTTATCTATTTTTAGCGTTATCCATTGTCAGTGAGGTAATTGCAACAACGATGCTTAAGTTTTCAGAAGCATTTACAATTCTTGGTCCATCTATAGCTGTCGCAGTAGGATATGGCATTTCGTTTTATTCATTGTCCCTTTGCTTAAAAACGTTACCATTAAGCCTTGCATATGCCATTTGGTCTGGCATAGGTACAGCATTAACAGTCATTGTGGGTATCGTTGTATGGGGAGATATTTTTAATCTTTACTCAGCGATCGGAATTACACTGATTATTGGTGGTGTTATTCTACTAAATCAGGGAGACCATCATAATGCGACAGCATAATATACAAAAAGGAAAACGTCCTGCTCTGTAAAATTAAAGATAAGTGAATGTATTATAAAACAATAATATCAAGAGTTTGTCTTTAATGTCACACATTAAATGGAGATATAACTTTAGAAGAGGTTCAAGAACATTTAATTTCAGGATTAAAGAAAAATTATTAAATCAATGAGGTTAATCCTTTTTGGTTATCTAGGTTATTACTTTAAGTTTAGGCTGTATTCTATATTGTTGCTCAATTAGATTGCAATTTAAAACAGAGTTTGGTTTCTACGTGTAGAATCAACTCTGTTTTTTAAAACTAAAGCACCCCGTTAGCCATCCATGAAGCGCAAAAATCAGCTCTTCACCACAGAAAATGAAAGATGATTAAGTTCTTTCATGGGAGTTGGATAAAAGTTATTTCTTCTTTCTTGTTTGAATGTATTTTTCCGTCAATAATCCCGCATTAAACACCGATAAAATTATAATGAAGAAAAATATTACCCGAACGGTTGGATCCCTCTTGTCAGCAATAAACTCAATACTAGAAAAATTAACATAAACAAAGCCAATAGCAACAAATATAGATAAGAAAAATTGCCCTTTTAAAGACTTAATCATAAAATGCCCCCTATAAATATTATTGAACTATCCTGCGTTAGTTTAAGAAAAAAGTGCCACCCCCAGACTTGAAGTAAAGCACCCCCCTTTCGTTCAATTAACTTATTCAACACATTCGCAAAAAAACCTCTTCTTCAACTAAACTCCTTTAGTTGAATAGCAACAATCTTTTAGAAAACAACCTATAACTTTTATTACTTAGAAGTTTAAGAAATAGGCTTTAATGTACAATTAATAATTGATATAAGCTCCTTTTAAATTACTGCAACATTAGATTGATTTAATTGTTGTAGTAAATAGGGTCAACTGTGATAAAAAAGAGGATAGATAGAGCGAATTTATTTAAGCTCTTCTATCCTTTTAATTTCTATACATAAAATGTGTGACATTAAATAAGAATTCACTATTTAAAATAGTTTCAGCTTATATCTTGACTTTTAATAAAACAAAAAGGACGTTTTCTTTTTTGTAGAATCCTTGTTTCCTTTCCGAAAAAAGTCGTCATATTCCTAAGCGCTACATATTATAGCGATAAGGTGTTGAATATTTTTGTAATTGTATCAATGTTTAAGGATAGTTCATTAAGACTAGGGAGGGGGCTGGGGAAATGAATAATGAAAACAAAAGAAACCATTTTCTATGTGAAGCGCTCTACGACATAAAAGCACTCCAGGATATGATAAAGGAATTTCATTCTAAATATTTTGGTCAGCTGCTTGTGAAAATAGTGGGAAGTGATACGATTCCCTTTTTTTTAATAACACACAACGGTACTCATTTAAGGTTAATGGATACGGTAAAACAATTTGAAACAGAGTTTTTTCGCATAGAGGCAATTGATAGAGAAAGTTGTCGAGGAACTGTTTCGCTTTTGCGAGCCTATGATTATGAAGGGCATGATACGAATTTGATAGCAGAGGTTGTCCGCTTAGAGCGAACATCCTCAGAAAAATCCATTGAATTAAGTGGTATATCTGCGATTCAGTTATTAAAGCCTGACATGTTAAAAGGGAAATTTATCATTGAGCCCAAATGGTGAAATTTTAACTTCTTTCAGCGGGTGTTCAAACATCTGTACCTGTCGCTACGCTTTCGGTACAAAAGACATCCGCTGAAATAGAGGAACTCAGGCTAAGAACTTCACATCCTGTGAAAATGCCTGAGTGACCAACATCGTGCTGTTGCCGCTGCCGCTTCGCTTTCGCGCAGATAAAACCCTTTTGTTGTCGCTTCGCTTTCGCACAGTCAAAACACGTTGCTGACGCTGCGTTTGCACTACGCTTTCGCGCAAAAAACATCTGCCGCTGACGCTTCGCTTTCGCGCAAAAAACATTTGTTGGCCAAAAGCCTCCGGCGGATGTCACGGAAATCGGAAAGGAGTTAATAAAGGATGTTAGCCTAAAATCATCGCATCCATGCGATAACGGCTAACTGACCTGCATCGGTAAAAACGGCCACGTCCTGTGGCATTACCGAAATAACCGACATCATGTCGGCCCTCGTGCAGGCCTAAGCACAAAGCCGATTCCGGACACAATGTTTATCTGTGCGAAAGCGAAGCGACAGCAACAATTATGCCGAGGCATAATTGATACTATTAAAATAACATAAAAATTAGAGCATCTGTCTAGGTACACGTTGTAGTCATTGAATTTATTAGAGAGAGAATCCTATGAAGGGAAGAGATTAATGAATGACAATTATTGGAATGTTACATCATCGTCTAGATCCTAGAACTGTTCTTAAGTCATATGCATTTGCGGCCGTTGCACAAGCAGAAGGGGCTCAATTTTTTTACTTTACACCAAAAAGCGTTGACTTTGATAAGCGTTCTATTAGAGGAAAGGTATATGAAAATGGTGATTGGCATGAAAAAATGATGCCCTTTCCAGATGTTATATACAATGCAGGAAGTCCAGAAAAATTATCGGTATCAAAGGACATTATTGAGAAATTGAAAAAGGAAATACCTTTTACAACTCATTCTATAGGGAATAAATGGAATGTTATGAAGCGACTTAAAGAAGCAAAGGAATTTGATAAGTATTTAATTCCATCTGAGGTTGTGGAAAATGTTGATTTACTCCATAAATTTATGGCTTTTTATAAAAAAGTCGTATTTAAACCGATAGATGGCCGGAAGGGAAAAGGGATTTATTTTATTTCGAAAGTAGGAAGAACTAACTTTGAGGTAAAGAAGGATAGGGAAACTACTGTTTGTTCACAGTCACAGCTAGATGAATTAATTAGGGGGCAACTTTCTACAGGCACATTTATTGTGCAGCCCTATATTCAATCAAAAACAAAATCAGGTCAAATTTATGATTTTCGTCTTCATGTTCAAAAAAACGGTGAGGGTAAATGGGTTATAACGACGGTTTATCCGCGAATTGCACCAAATGGCTCGATTATACCTAATATTAACAATGGTGGTTTTACAAATTATTTAGATCCTTTTCTAGAGCAGGAATTTAAAGAAGAGGCTTATGATATTCGGCGTATGTTAGAGCATTTTTCCTTGTCACTGGCTCGCCATTTAGATGAAATTCAGATGGAACAATTTGGAGAAGTTATTGATGAAATTGGCATTGATGTAGGCTTAGATGAGCAAAGAAAAATTTGGATGTATGAAGTAAACTGGCGACCAGGTTGCCCTCCTGCTTTTTATTTAGAATTAGATGTGGTCATCAATACTATAAGGTATGCAATGTACCTTGCTAAGAACCAGAAGCAAATTAAAAGGGAAATTAGGCAACATAGGAAAAATAAGGATTCATCCGAAGAAAGGGCTTTAGTAGAAGAAGCATTAGCAGTAGAAAAAGCTTTACCAGAAGAAAAGGCTTTACCGATTATCGCGATTACCGGCAGTGCTGGAAAAACGACATCAAAAGCATTCCTAGCCTCCATTTTATCGGAAAAATGGAATATCTTTGAGTCAAAAGATTATTGGAATACAACAGAGCATACGAAAAAACATAAAGAAGAAATTAATGCTTCGCACGAGGCTGTTGTGCTTGAGTACGGAATGGCTTATCCAGGTATCATAACAAATCACTGTAGCATTATCCAACCGAATATTAGTATTATTACTAATATCGGTTTAGCTCATGTGGGTAACTTTGATGGAGATATTAAAGGAGTGGCCAAGGCAAAGTCGGAATTAATACATGGAATGGACCAAAACGGTTTATTAATATTAAATAAGGACGATGATAATTCTAAGTATTTAGAGACACAGCAGTTTAAAGGAAAAATCTTAACTGTTGGAATTCATAGCACAGCGGACTATCAAGCTTATGATATTCAATATAAGGACATCGGTATGACCTTTAAAATAAAGCTGCATGGGCAGGAAATTGCAATGTATGTCCCAATTTTAGGAGAACATCATGTTTATAATGCGCTAAATGCTGTTGCGGTTGCAGATTATTTAGGATTTAGTCCAGCAGATATTAAAGCAGGGCTAAATTTCAAAAAACCACCTAGACGATTAACAATTTATAACTGTCGCGATGACATTACACTCATTGACGATACCGTTCACTCTCATCCTCAGGGCGTACGTGCTGCTATTGATGTTCTTACAAATATAGCGAAGAAACGTAAAGTTGCTATTATTGGTCAAATGCGAGAATTAGGGGATTTGAGAGAAGAGGAATACCGTAAAGTGGGCGAATACATTTACGAGCAGGACATAGATTTATTCATCACTTATGGTTTTAGAACGGAGGAAATGGGAGCAGCAGCGAAGGCTATAGGGATGGATCCTTCTAAAATTTATCATTTCCTCAACAAGGATGATTTGCATGCTCTCTTAGAGAAAGTAATAAAACCCCACGATACCATTTTAGTAAAGGGTGCTAGTAAAACAAATATGTTTGACACGGTTAAATTTTTAGATCAAAAATTTCAAGAATAAATAAAATATCCCGAGTAATTGACCTTTCGAAGGAAACAATTATTCGGGATATTTTTTTATAGCTAAATAATGAGAACATTTTTTCAGAAGGCGTTTTAAATCTAAGATACTTTTAGAACGAACTTTATTTCTTTTGCGGCGTTAATGGCTTTATTTTTAGCTTCAGCTAATGTCGCACCTTCCGCAATTACATATGCATAACGATGTCCCATCGATAATGGAGGAATCAACAATGTCCCTCTTTTCGGCTTCACATATACATCCACAACTCCTGAAGAATTAGTTGCTCTGTTTCTTCCAAGAACTTTTTCTAAAATACCTTTACTTTCAACAATGACGTATTTTGTATAGACAAACTTTCTGTGCTTTGGATTGATATCGGGGCGTTCACCTAAAAATAATTTAAGTGTTTCTTCCACTAAATTAAATCCAAAAGCGGCGTGAAGCATAGTATTCATTGCTCCCCCTGAGATTCGTGGATTAATCTCTATTAGCTTCCAGCCATTCTTTGTTAAACGAAGCTCTAAATGCAGAGCACCATTTTCGATGTTAAACGCTTTAACAATAGATTGGAGAACTTCCTCAAGTCCGGTTTGAATTTCTTTAGGAGCTTTAACGAGAACACCATAACCAGTAATGATAAAACGTTTACCTTGAGTAATTTCTTGTTCAATAATACCGATGACATGAGCTTGCCGTTTATAGACAAGTGCTTCTACTAAATATTGCGGACCTTCGATATATTCTTCAATCATTATTGTTTCACGAGGATTTTTACTTCGTAGATGGCTCAGGTGTTTCTTCAGTTGGTCTGAGTCGTTAGCTAACAAAACATCTTTAGAGCCTGTTGATTTTGGAGATTTCACAATAAGTGGAAATTCTAAGTTGTTAGAGACGGACTCATTTGGCTTGAGAAGAAAAAATTTAGGAGAATAAGGCTGGTTCTTTAAAAAATTTCTAGTTTTTTCTTTATCCTCCATCATTTCGATAGCTGTTGAAGATGTATAGTTGTCACAAAATTCATCACATAAAATTGAGGCAATATGGACAAAAGGATCGACAAAACTAACAATAGATTTTATTTCTAACCCGGTTTTAGTTAAATTATAAATTTCATCTTTCATGTCTTCTATATTCGAAGTATCAATAAGAATCATTTTATGAATATCTGGGTAGGCTTTTCTCTGCTGTAACTGCTTTTCGTTGTTAGTAAAAAGGACGGTAAAATAACCTAGTTTTTCTGCTGCTTTTGTTGCTTCACGACTTGACCCGGATTTGTTTGTGCCAATAAATATAATCGTTTTCAGGTATATCACTCCTTCTATTGTTCGTTAGATACTTAATCAACTATATATATATGCGAAGAAATAGTTTTCCTCTAGTTATGTATCTTGCATACATCCAAGCAACTTTAAAGAAGTTACATATACTAGAGAGGAAAGGAGGGGAAATTGATATGAAGCCTCTTACGGTGCAGGATTTAAAAGCGATAACTGCAGGCCAATTAGTGCAAGGGTCGGAGGAAGTGTTGATTCAACATGGTGCTTATCGACTGAAGCAAGTGAAAAAACCAAATACCGCCCTTTTTACAAATAAGCGTATTGTCAACTGGAAAGATTATAAGTCACTTTATCCTATAGTGCTTGTAACCGATAGACTATACAGTCAAAATGAATTACCTGAGCAAATAATTATTATTAAAGTAGAAGATTCAGATGAGGCCTATTGGAAGTTTGTAAATTTTTATCGCAATCAATTTAATATCCCTGTAGTAGCCATTACTGGTACTTCTGGTAAATCGACGACGAAGGAAATGATCAAACATATACTTTCTGCAGAAAAAAATGTAGCATCAACGCCACTTAGTAGTAATTCTAGAACTGCTTCTTTACAATATTTACTGAATATTGATGATCATACCGACGCAGCCGTTTTTGAAACTGCTGTTGGTTCACCGGGGGACATCAAACTTGCGGGGGAATATTTCAAGCCGACTATTGGGATTATTACAAATATAGGGGCACATCATTTAAATTATTGTAAAACTTTAGAGGGGTATATCCAAGCAAAGGGTGAAATGCTGGACATTATTAGTCCCACAGGCTCCTTAATCCTTAATGCTGATGATATCAACTCGAGTAAAATAGATTTATCGAAGTTTCAAGGACGCATTATTAAAGTAGGTAAGCATGAATCCTGTGATTTTCAAGCAAGTAATATTCGCTACCACAAAAACGGTATGCTGTTCAACGTTCGTCACAAAAAGAAACTCTATGAATTCTATGTACCAGGTTTTGGCGAGCATCAAGTATATAATGCGCTTACTGCGATTGCAGCTATTTGTGAAATGGGTTTGCCGATTTCTTTAGCAGCTGAACAACTGCCATCATTCCGAAAATTGAATAAGCAGCTTCAGGTGTTTAAGGGTATTAATAATTCCATATTACTAGATGATACATGGAATATTACGACTACTTCTTTGGAGGCAGGATTAAAGGTTTTGAAAGCGCTCGGAGAAGGCAAGAAAACGATTGCCATTATTGGGACGATAACAGATTTAGGGTCTTGGGGATATATAATTCACGAACAAGCGGGAGAATTAATTAGTGAAATTGGGGTCGATGTACTTATTACGATAGGGGAACATGCAAGTATTATGGCGCTTCATGCCATTGAGGCAGGAATGAGTTCACCTGTGTATATTTTTAAAAATAGTACACGCGTCTATAAATTGTTAGAAGATATTGTAGATGAAAATACGGTTCTTTTCATTAAAGGAGATATGTATAGTAAAGAAGTTTCTAAGTTGGCAGATGATTTAAAAATAAAAAAATCATCTACTTCCGAATAGATTTCACCTAAATAAATGTTATTTTTCATCATTTACTAGAATGAGCATTTCTATAGTCAATTGTTAGAAATGCATAAACTATGATACTCATTTATTCAGAAATATACTTTATAGAAAGGGGGCGTAGTTAACTTGCAACATATAAGTGTGAGCGATATAAGAAAATTATTACAAGGAGAATTATTAAGCGGTTCTGAACACTGGTCTGTTAAACATGCAATTTATTATAACCGACATGAACTGACTCAAAATCATACACTTATGTTTGTTAGTAAAAGTGATCAAATTAACTGGCAAGAAATAGATCGAAAGGGACCATCTCTAGTCATTTCTGATAAATCATCAGAGGAATTGAAAAATGCGCTTAAGAATACGGCCGTTATACGCGTCAAGAGTATTTTGCACGCCTATTGGAAATTCATGGGATATTACAGAGATCTATTTCAAATACCAGTCGTTGCTTTGACTGGAACATGTGGTAAAACGACAACAAAAGAGATGATTAAACACATAGCTAGTAAGGAATGGAATGTTCAAGCATCTGTCAGCAGTAAAAATGAACCTCGACAATCCTTACCGTACTTGACTGGCATCGATCAGAAAACAAAAGCAGCTATCTTTGAATTAGGACTGGGGAATATAGGGAATATTAAACACCAATGTATGATCTATCAACCTACGATTGGTATTATTACGAATATTGGTGTCCATCATTTAGATGGATGCAATAATCTTGATGGCTATATCAAAGCAAAGGCTGAAATTGTAGAAGGAATAAGAAAAGATGGCACGTTAATCATTAATGGTGATGATGAAAACATTAAAAAAATCCCCCTAAATAAATTTAAAGGAAAAATTATTACCTTTGGCGTCAACGAAAAGGCAGATTATCAAGCTACGAATATACAATTCACAAAAGGCGGCATGAAATTTGTACTAAAAGTATCAAATGACAAATACAATTTATTTGTTCCAGGATACGGAGAACACCAAGTATATAATGCATTAGCGGCTATAGCTGCAGTGAAGGAAATGGGACTTTCCATTGCTGTCGCAATTTCGCAATTAAAAACGTTCAAAGCGATGGCAAGACACTTAGAATTTTCAACAGGCATCGGTGAATGTACTATAGTAGATGATACTTGGACAAATAACCCGACTTCTGTTGAAGCAGCACTGAAGGTTTTAGATACGATAGGAAAAGGGAAAAAAGTAATTCTTATTTTAGGTGACATTAAGAGATTAGGGAATTTCGAAGAAAAATATCATCGAGAGATTGGCACAATGGTCGCGAAAAGAAATATTGATACGCTTATTACTATTGGCAAAAGAGCAGAAAATATTGCGAATCAAGCGTTGAAGGATAGCACCAAGGCAGATGTTCATATGTTTAATGATGTTACAGGCGTTTTAGATGTACTAAAGCATAAGCTCGATAGTGAAACCATTGTACTTATTAAAGGTCCAATGTCTAGCAAATCTATGATAGAATTTGCGAATCAGTTAAAAAATAAATAATAGAAAAAGAAGCTTCCTTAAGGAAAGCTTCTTTTTTCAAAATATTAATTCTGTTGAGTATCTCAAATTTGAAGAATTTGAAATGATTCTAGTAAACTAACTTAAAAAACACGTTTTGCTGTAATATAATGCTCTTTATAATAGTCAACCATTAGTACTCTTGTAGTAATACCATTAGAGCTTGGAATGATAATACGTTGATCTCCTGCATAGATAGCTACCAGTGAAGGAGTTTTAGAGCCTTTAACACTATTGAAGAACACCAAATCACCCTTTTTTAAATTGGTACGTGAAACCGTTGTACCAACATTCATTTGTTCCTTTAAATTGGTTGTACCAAGTTTAATGCCACTCTTACGATAGATGAAGTCTACATATCCTGGCGCTGTAAAGCGAAGACTTGCTTCATTATTTGTAGAGCTCATAGTTACTTTATTTTTATAATTAAAGGCGTTTTCAACAATTTTATCGCCTTTCGTTGCAGGATTAGCTGAAAGTAATGTAGGTAATACTCTACGGGCCCCTACATAATTATCTGTATAATATGGTTTGCTATTTAAATCAGAAATAACAATATTTTGCTTTGAATCAGCCATGTGAATCATTTTATTGTTTCCAATATACATGCCTACATGATCAGGATCTGTCCCAGTTTTTTTACTCTTAAAGAATAGTAAATCACCTTTTTGTAATTGATTTCTGTTAACAGATGTTCCTTGTTGTATCATATAATCTTCATTATAAGTCCCAATATCCACACCATTTTTCTCGAAAATGTACATAATAAATGTAGCACAAGAAAACTTATAAGGATATGTAGCCTTGTATTCTGAATTACTATATGTCGCTTTACCAATTAAGCTTTTTCCAGTTTGAATTAGTTGATCCGCTTTCGTATTAACTGCTTGTGCGTTATTCAGGGCATTTGTTGTTGCAGCCTCTACTTCTAAAGGTTGAACAGTTGGTTGTACCATCCCTACTGTGCTAAAACCTATCGTCAATGCTAATGTTGTTGTTAAAAATCGTTTATTCATGTTGTAATTTCCTCCTGAAGGCTATTTGTTAGGATTAATCCTGATTTGGCTTGCCATTGGAATTAATCGTAGCATGAAAAAGTAGGGCTTCTTTGAGGTAAATGTTACCACGGTGGATGGGAATTCGCTGTAAACACCTGATATAAAAGGCTTCATCGCCTTAATTTACAGTTTTATTACAAATGTTTCAGTTGGGTGAAGTGTTTGTAGAAACGAAAGGTTATAGGTAGGCAGTACAAGACTTTCTAAGCTTTGGAAGGCGGATGTCGATAAAATTCAGAAGTTGGGTGATAAAACGCGAAAGTTAATCGATAAAACTAAAAAGTTGGGCGATAAAACGTAAAAGTGTTCCGATAAAATTAAAAAGTTGGATGACATTTTGTTAAAACATCTGTCATGTGGATGAGTTGATTTGCTGAAGATTCATACTTTATTTCACAAAATTACAGCATGCCAGTTGAATAGAAATTAACTTCTATTCAACTGTTTTCTAGATATGTAGAGGCCTTTTAAATTTCCTGAATCATCTCGACTCTATTACCGAATGGATCTCTAAATTCAAAGCGTTCAAAATGAGGAATAGGAACTAAGTCGAAAATTTCTATATGATGTTCGGCTAATACCTTCTTCCAATGTTCTATATTTTCAACTTGATAGGCAATATGAGCCTTTGTCGTTAATCTATCAAAGCCATCCTCTGTCCCTACATGTACCTCTCTATTGCCGACCTGTAACCAAAATCCACCTCGTCCTTTCAGTGAATCAGGCTTTTCAATTTCTTTTAGTCCTAATACTTGACAGTAAAAATGTTTCCCTTTTTCTTCTTCACCTTTTGGAATTGTTATTTGAACGTGATGTAAGCCTATAACCATTTTTTCTCCTCCTTTAATTCTACTCAATACTTACTTCTAGGATAATAATGCCAAATCCTTTAATTTGACGAATGAAAAGTATTTTTTCTCACGAATGAGGCCTTTGTAAAACCAGTAATGAGTATTATGGAGTAAGCCCATAATAGCCATGAGGCGAAATATCGATCTAAATCAGGCGATAAATTCGGAAAAACATTGTCGAAAACTAATAATACGATTGCATCGATGAGCATTCCAGGTAACGCGATACAGATTGCAGCTAGTAATCGCTCTGTGTGCTTTAACTTTTTCATAGAATAAATAGGTATTGTCACTACCCAAATAAGCGGAATAGCCAAAATGTATACAGCAATCATGAGGAAAGGTTCTTCAAGGGTAAAAAAGTAATGCCCCATTAATCGGAATACAGCACTTGCTACAAGCCAAATCCAAAAGCCCCAGCATAAAAAGAATCGCATAGTGTTCCTCCTCAAATTATTTTCCTAGACGATGCAGTGTCTGAAGGATTTTTTCAAATTGCTGATAGAATACATCTACATCGAAATCGTCGCGCATCATCGCTTGTAAGGCTAAGCCATCAATAAGGGCGTTGAAAAAAATGCTCCAAGTTTCCATCGACACGCCATCAATTGGTGATGTATCCCATAATTTATCCAAAACGTTACATAAATGTTCATTTTCAGCCGCTAAAATTTGTCCAATTTGCTGTTTAATAGTTGGGCTAGTAAAGCCAAAGACGATTAAAGTGAAAAATAATTTATGATAAAAGGCGTCGTTTTCATATCGGCGTTTTGCGGAGAGAAGTGCAGATTGAATCATTAGTTGATCAGTCGTCAAAATCTCATTCCAAGAATTTTCACAGATGTCTTGGACAATTTCGAGAATGATTTGCTCTTTTGATTTGAAATGGTAATAAATAGTTCCTTGTGTTACACCAGCTTGCTCAGCAACAGCCTTTAATGTAAATTTTTCAATCCCTTTGTCTACTAAACTTTGCTTAGCAGCAGTTAATAAATCTGACTTTTCGATACCTGTAGGTTTTGCCATTCATTTACCCTCCTTATTATTAGTTAGTTGGATAACTAACTATAAAATAACATAATATTCCAATGTTTGCAAATTTGTTTTAGCAACAGATGATACTTGAGCCTATTGACGTATAAATAATAGAAGCACTCAATAATATCAGATACTATGGTATAATAATAAAAACGGAATAATAAGATAGAGGTACAAATCGGAATTTCGATTTGTTTAAAAGGGAAGATCGGTGCAAATCCGACGCTGTCCCGCAACTGTAAATGGGAGCACGTTTCAAAAGACCACTGTTACGCATTGTAATGGGAAGGTGAAAGGTGTGATGAACATAAGCCAGGAGACCTGCCTGTATCTAGTACAACCAAAAAACCTACGAGGATAGGGGGTGTTGAGTGTGACTAGAGAAATTCTCCTGCATGCTCATAGTACGATGATTGCTAAAAAGGTAGCTTCTATTTCTAATAGACAGCTTTATTCGCCATGGCAATCACCGTATTATGTCGTGTATTTGTCATAGTAGACATCTTTCTGAATAAGGAAAGATGTTTTTTTATGCTAAAATTGAAGGAGTGTTACACATGAATCCACAAGTAATCGAGTATTATGAAAGCCTGTTAAAATTTGAAATCATGGAGAAGCAGTATACAAGTACTTCTCAAACATTAAGAGAACTAGTTGAACAGTATGTAGGGCAGGATGCTGTTCATAAAAATGATATTTTAACAGCTTATACGAATGTAATGAAAGAACTAATTGGATAAAGGGAAGACTAAAATTTAGAGGCAACTTAATGTTCACCATTTTACGGGGCATTAAGTTGCCTTTTTAATGGAAATAAACACTTTTGTTTTCTAAAACCTAATTATATCAATAGGAATACATATATTTGTCATAAAAAAACCTCTAGGACTTCATACTTATTTCACTTTTTAACTATATAATAATTTTGCGCTTATCTTCATTCAGTAAACACCTACTGAATGAAGATAATGCCTCCGGCGGATGTCACGTATTTTGAAAGGAATGAATTGTGCAGGCACAATTCAAAATCCGGACGCAATTACGCCAAGGCGAAATTGATTATTATATAGATTGGAGAATTATACATGAAGAACACGTTTTATCAGAGCTTTTGGCGAACGCATTTTTATGCCGCATTATTTATTACTCCACTTCTTATTTCGCTAACATTAAGTGGTATAGGTTTTTTATTTTATACCAATGTTGAAAATCAGTTATATGATAAATACTTTTTTGGTGAAAGTGGAAAAACCGAGGTACAATCTATTGATGATGCTGTTAAACTTGCAGAAGAATCATATGCTGGCTTTAAAACCAATAAAATTATAGAGTTAGATGAGCCATACAATACTCGTTTAACGATGAAGAATGCAGATGGCAAAGAGAAATATGTGTTTTTAGATGATCATAACCAAATTATTGGTGGTCAAGATGCTGGTTACACATTTGCAAATATTATGAGAAATGCCCATAGTTCCTTATTTATTGGGGGAACGGTTGTCAATTATTTAGTAGAATTAGCGGCTTGTTGGGCTATTTTTTTACTGCTTTCAGGCATTTACATGACGTTTAAAGCAAAACTACTAAAGAAAACAAAGCAAACAAACAAACGTCAAAAGAGTAGAAAATTTCACGCACTACTTGGAACAATTATAACGATTCCAATGCTTGTTATTATTTTCACAGGCTTGCCATGGTCTGCGCTGATGGGGAAATATATTTACCAAGCTTCACAAGATCATCCATCTTTCGGTACGCCATTATTACAGCAGCAGCCACCTACATCTGATGTCAGTGAGATTCCTTGGGCTACGCGTCAAGAAACCCCTCCATCATCAGATTCAGGACATGCAGCACATCATGGTATGGGAGCTAATATGGGCTATGTTGCTAACCCTAACCAATTGAGTGTGGAAAAGCTGCAAAATGAAATTGATGCAATGAATATATCAAAACCATACGCTATTATTTATCCTACTAGTGAAGATGGTGTCTATACGATTGCAAAATCAAGTAACACAGGTGTCACAGGTCTTGATGTTAGTCCGTATGATGAAACGACAATGTATTTTGATCAATATAGCGGAAAATTTATAGACAAGGTTGGATATGAGGACTATGGCATTCTTGCCAAATGGTTCACTTGGGGAATTCCTTTGCATGAAGGTCATTTGTTTGGCTGGCCAAATAAATTAATAAATTTACTAGTATGTCTAGCATTTTTAGTAGTTATTGTTTGGGGAGTTAGAACATGGCTACTACGAAAGAAACAAGGTATGCTATCTGCACCACCTAAAATTTCTCAAAAGGTATCCATTCCTTTTATCATTTTCATGATAATTTTAGGTATACTGATGCCACTATTTGGACTTTCATTAATTGCTGTCGTACTCGTTGAAATAATCATAAATTTATTGTCTAAAAATAAATTAGCAAAAAAAGAAGTTAATTAAATTTTAAGCGATACTGTATCCTTTATAAATAAGGAATGCAGTATCGCTTTTCTATTTCTAAAGCCACCCTTTATCACTGGCGACTTGTGCAGCTTGTTGTCTAGATTCGACATGTAGTTTTTGAATAGAGGTTGATAAATAGTTTCGAATAGTGCCTTTCGTTAAAAATAACTTTTTACTAATCTCATTTGTTGTGAGTCCTTCTTTTACAAGCTGCAGAACAGCAATTTCACGTTCATTTAGTGGATTTTCTTCTTTCATAAACAACGTAGCGGCTAAATCTCTGCTGACGACTTTTTCACCATTCATCACTTTTCTAATTGTTTCAATTAAATAGTCGATTGGTTCATCTTTTAATAAATAACCATGTACCTCACAATCCATCGCCTTCTGTAAATAACCAGGGCGTGCGAAGGTAGTGACAATCATCACCTTGCACGGTAAATTTGCCTGTCTAATTTTTTCAGCAAGCTCAAGTCCAGAAAGATTCGGCATTTCGATGTCCAATACACAAACATCGGGTAGCTCTTGTTGAATAAATTCCCACGCTTTTTGACCATCTGAAACTTCTGCAATTACTTTTATATCAGGCTCAAATGACAACAAGGAAGTCAAGGCGCCACGTAACATTTGTTGATCCTCGGCTAGTAATACTCGTATCATGAAGTTAGATCCTTTCTGTAGTGTTGGATAGGCATTGTTAACGTCACAATCGTTCCGCCTGTCGATAAATTGTTAATGGAAGAACTTCCTTGAAGGGCATTCATTCTTTCATTTATCGATGATAGTCCATTCCCGTGCCCTTGGTTATGTAGGCCGACACCATCATCAATAATGTTTAATGTTAAAACTCCATCTATATTGTTGATATCTATTTGGCATTTTTTTGCTTGGCTATGTTTAATAATATTTGTAGTTGCTTCACGAAGACATAAGGATAGCATCGTTTCTTCCACACTAGCTAGTAGAAGCTTTGGACAGTTATTTTTTATTTTTGTTGAGATATCCGCTGTTTGTAAATGCTGCTTACAATGTATTAGCTCACTTTCTAACGAAATAAAATTCATATCGGAGACTAATTCTCTTACTTGCTTTAGTGCTGTTCGTGTTGTTGCTAAAATATCATTTAGTTCATCTTTAACACGCGTTGTATCTTTGTCGACTAATTTTGTTGTTAGTTCGGTTTTTATTTTAATCATTGTCAATGTATGACCAATCGTATCGTGGAGGTCTCTAGCAATACGTTGTCTTTCTTCTTGCTGAACAAGCTGGGTATTTACCTCTGTTAATTCCAATTGTAATTTTTTATATTTTTCTACGTAGTAAATTAGCATTGGAAACAGTAGCTGAATGATCATAATAGGTATTATTATTTGGGATTGTAATTTGAAAGATGCTCCTGATTCAAACCAAATAACTATAAGAAACATAAGGGCAATGGCAAACATTCCTAAAGCAATATGCCACTTCGTTTTAGCTCTCCCAATTAAATCAGCAAATATAAATCCAAAAAATAACATAGCGGAACCTTCGTAAATACTCAGTATGATAATAAGAGTAAAGCCTATTAAGGAAGCCAAAAGTAAACGCCAATCTTGATTCCATAAAGCAATATAGAAAACTACTAAAAATAAGATAAGGATTATTATTTTAGCCAATAATGGTAATTGAGAATGCGATCCTAATACCTTGGTGAATAAAAAAATTAACGAAACTACATCAATAATTAGATAATGTATTGCCTGATCTCTTGGATAAATCTTTATAGTTCACACCAACCCTTGTCGATTATTTCTGCGTGACACTTTGAATGGCATGTTTCCGAATCCATTCCATTGGTCCAACATGAAAATGCTTAATACAAATATGTGCAATGAAAAGTTGGAGAAGAGAGAGGGATAACCAAATGCCGATCACTTCAATACTATTCAACTTCCCACCTAAACCTAAGCCCCAGCCATAGAAAATAATAGATGCGATAAAGTTTTGAAGCACATAGCAACTTAAAGACATTTTCCCAATCTCGCCAAATCTCTTCCATAACCAATCAAGCTTCTTATATTCTATCATTTTCCCTAATATACCAATATAACCAATGGATAAGATTGGTGCAAATAAATAACGAACAGGTAAATCAAATGCTCCACCAGGAATAAAGATTAGAAGGTTTAAAGGTACGCCAATAAAAATACCGATTTTGAATAGCTTTTGACGTGCCTGACGTCCTTTGTCATCTTGTAAAAATACACCATTCCTCATCAGTTTAACACCAAGTAAAAATAAAAAGATATTCATTGGGATAATAAAAATAGCTTCCGTTCTATAATAAAGAAAATTTGTTAAACGATACTGTATTTGCTCAAACCAAGTACCATTCTCATAAAGACTAACAACAGGATCGTAGCCAGCAAATGAAGCGTTGGCACCCAGCAATGCACTGATTAAAATTAGCAAAATCATTACTGCGTGGAAACTACCAAAAACGTATAAAGCACGTTTAATCGCTTTATCACCAAATTTAACAATAAAGGCAACAATTACAGCAGTAACAGCATAGCTCATTAAAATATCGTATTCCATGACTAAGGTGAAGTGGATAAGCCCCTCCATAAATAAAAAGACTATTGTCCAAATATACATTCCTGGCCAAGCATGTCCTTTTCGCAAGGCTTGCTGATATTTTAATTCCAGACCGACACCAAACATGATTGTTAATAAACCAAGGAGTTTACCGTTTACTAAGAATAGGACTACCATTCGTAAAAAATCGTTCAATGACCACCAACCTGAATAATTACTCGTCGTGATATACGAAATATCTCCAAGATAAGCAAAGATCCAAATATTTGTGCCAAGTGTCCCTAATACAGCAAAGCCTCGTAACATATCGATTAAGGGTAATCTTTGTTGAACCTTCATCATAAAATCACTCTTTCTTTGTTTTCTTACCATAATGATAAGAAAACGAAAGGAAAAAACATATTCACACCAGTCAAAGGTTCTTTATGACAGGTGTCATTTAATGGTGTATCAAGAACCCAGGAAACAAAAAATAGCTATGCTTTGGCTGTTGGTTTTGTTTTCGGAATATCAATGATATACGGCAACCATTTTCATAATCCGCAAGTTAGCGTAGAAAAGCAGAAAATTTTCCTTGCGAGGCACGAGAATTTTAGTCAAATTTTAAATATTTTTAATTTAAATATTGCAAAAACTAATTCGATTAGTTAAAATTGAAATAAGATTAGTTTATAGAGGGGATTTGATTTAGAATGAAAATCACGAATATTGGTACAGTGTTTCAATTATCATTTATGCCGAGAATTTTTCCTGTTAATTGTTATTTTGTAGAAGAAGAAAGCGAGCTTACACTTATTGATGCAGCACTACCATATAGTGCAAAAAGTATCATGAATGCGGCTGAAAATATAGGAAAACCGATTACAAGAATCATCATCACCCACGCACATGGTGATCATATAGGAGCGCTAGACACGTTAAAAGAATTATTACCAAATAGTCAGGTGTGTATTTCTTCCAGAGACGCTCTATTATTGGAAGGGAATAGTACCTTGCTACCAAATGAAATAAACACACCAATTCGGGGAAGTCTTCCAAAAAATATTAAAACTAAACCGGACTTATTACTTGAAGAAGGTGATCGTGTTGGTTCATTAGAAGTGATTGCAACTCCAGGTCATACACCTGGCTCCATTACTCTTTTTGACACGCGCAATAGAAGTTTAATCGCTGGTGATGCCCTTATAACTAGAGGAAAGCTAGTAGTATCGGGGATGATGAATCCGTTGTTTCCATTTCCTGCTCTTGCAACATGGGATAAAAGCACAGCTCTAAAAAGCGCAAAAAAATTAAGGGATTTAAATCCAAGCTTACTTGCTGTGGGGCATGGAAAGATATTGAAGAATCCACAGGAGTTTTTGGACATTGCAATAGCAGAAGCAGAAAAAAATTTTAGACAATCAAAATAGGAAGTGAGAAAAATGTCCCGTCGAATGAAAATAGATTTATCGATTATTTTACAAAAGGCAACGGAGCTAGTTGATGAACAAGGATTGGACCAACTTTCAATTGGAGTATTAGCCGAAAAATTGGAAATACGGCCACCTTCCTTGTATAACCATCTTGATGGTTTAAATGAATTGAAGCAGAAGTTAGCCATTCAGGGAGTAAAAAAACTAAATGAATATATGCTTCAAGCTGCAGTGGGTCGTTCAGGTGATGATGCCATTCGTGCAATTAGTAAAGCATATATTCAATTTGTTAGAGAGCATCCTGGGTTGTATGATGCTAGCACTCGCTTTCCGGATGCTAATGATCAAGAACTAAAGCAAGCCCAAGAATCTATCGTGCAACTTGTACTTCAAGTGCTAGATGGCTATAAATTGCAAGAAGAAATTGCGATTCATATAGTCCGGGGATTACGAAGCATTCTACATGGATTCACTTCGATTGAACAGATGGGGGGATTCGGAATGCCCCTTGATATCAATAAAAGCTTTGCAATCTTAATCAATACCTTTATTGAGGGCATTCATGCTGTTACGATTAATGAAGATAAATACATGCAAATGCATGACTAAGAAAGTTCTTTAAAATCTTGCACCATTTTAAATGGGAATTAGACGTTTTGGTATCTTCATCGTCTAATTCCCTGAGTGTACAAAATGTTCTAATAGATGACTAGAAAAGCGCGGAATTGCAAAATAAGAAAAAGGGGAAGAGAGACACAAAAGAATTAAGTTGGAGTAGGAGATTTGTCCTTAAACGAGTCTGCTACTCTTTTTCATTTTACATAGCAGTTTAGAAGTATACTCAAACTACTTATTACATGAATAAATCCTATAGTCTAAAACCCCTTCATACTTTAAGTTCATTTCAAAATGTTTATTCATTACCTCATAAAGTTCAGGTGCAATATCCTTCGAGTGATGAAGTTCAGGAATTGAGAAGATTGATTTGTTTTTTTGTATACGAGTATTTTTAAAACCAGCCTGGTTAAACAAAGCTACCCAATCCTTTTTCATTGAACATGAATCAAATCCATAAAACTGTTTGATTTCTTTTTCAATGTTTTCTTCAAGTGGTTGGTGAATAGTAAATTCAATGGCAATAAACCGACCGCCTTTCTTTAATAAACGAAAAATTTCTTTTAGGGCATTAGGTTTATTAACAAAAGAAAGCACAGATTCAGAAATAATAAAATCAAATGTATGATCAGGTAACGGTACTTGTTCGATAGAGCATTCAATTATTTTTACGGGTAAGCGATTTTTTTTCATTCTTCTTTTAGCCTTTGCAACCATTTCAGAATTGATATCAATACCTGTTACTTTTGCTTCATATTCCTTAGCTAAATAGGCAGCGGTTTGGCCTGTACCACACCCTACATCCAAAATACGGGAATTTCTGTTAATGTTTTCAGTTTTAAATATTTCCTTTGTTAGATTAATACCGCCAGGATGCGCACCGCCCACACCAAATTTGGACAGAAAATCTAGATATTTTGAATTTTGAATCGGAATCCCTTCTTTATTCGTATTTTTGTATAATATGAAATTAAAAATAGTATGGTTCCTGAGTTGTCATGACGAACCTTTACAGAAAGAAGGGGGAGAATAATAAATAATTGGTCTTCAACATTTTTACAATACATATCTATATATTTTTTTAGCAACTTCTCCGATAGTCTAAACAATAAAAAAATACAGACGTATACTAGTAAAAAGATATTTGATAGGGGGTGAATTGATGCCATTTTATCCACCTAATTCTAGAATGAGACCATTTCCACCAAGACATAGACAAGGTTTTGGCCCTCCTATTCAAGGTAGAAGGGAGCAACCTTTCTTTTACCCAAATCAACAACCCCAAACTTCTAGATTTGGAAGATTACCACAGCATTTAAATACAATTATGGGCCATGCGGGAACAATAACAAATGGAGTTGGTATGTTAAGGCAAATGGGAGCATTTTTAAGTTTCTTTAAGTAGTTTATTTCGATGGAACGTAGGCGTTGTTAGTGTTTGAGCTGAATTTATACCCCTCTTAAGTGTAAATTCTTAAGAGGGGTTTTTGTGTGAATCATTACATTTATTACTTATTTTGTATAAGGTGCTTTTCAATAATAGAACGGTTTTTCTCTTTAAACACTTCATTATGTGATGACACGACCCCATGGCGGTAGGCAGTAGGCTCTAAATACGTTTTGATAGAGTTCACTGCATTGGCTGCATCTTGGAAAGTACCTAGAAGGAGATGAATTTTTCCTTCAAACGCTAAAATATCACCCGCTGCAAAAATACCAGGCTGCTCAGTTTCTCCCGTTGCTCTCCCTTCGAAATAGTAATCATCTTTTTTAGAAATGGTGATCGCTTGATCTAATTCTAATGATGCTTCACGGTTATAGCCATGACTAACAATTACTTCATCGATTTGACGTGTATAGCTTTGCTTTGTTTTTGAGTTTTCACACGTCACTAATTGAATCGCTGTTTTGTCAGCATTAGCAGTCAATTTTGAAATAGTTGTATCGCATTCAATCTTTACTCCAGCATCTAAAGCCTCTTGTATTGTTGCTTCATGGGCAGATAACTTATCTTTACGATAAACAACCGTTACATTTTTAGCGATAGGACTAAGTTCGACTGCCCAGTCAATAGCTGCGTTTCCTCCTCCTGAAATAATAATTTCCTTGTCCACAAAGTGTCGATAGGACTGCACAGTATAGTGTAAATTAGTCATTTCATATTTTTCTGCACCTTCTAGTGAAAGCTTTTGAGGGTTAATAATACCACCACCAACTGCTAAAAGAACGGTTTTAGAATAATGTTTATCTCCTTGCGCAGTATGTAGAACAAAAATATCATCTTGGCGCTCGATGAAATCTACTTTTGTGTCTGTTAAAACGGTTGGATCAAAAGTTTTTGCCTGCGTAATTAACTGTTTTACAAATTGTTCGCCTAATACAGGAGGGTGACCACCAATATCCCAAATTAGCTTTTCAGGATAAAGTAAAACTTTACCACCAAGCTGTTGTTGACTCTCAATTAATTTCGTTTTCAATCCTCGTAAACCACTATAAAAGGCACTATATAGACCTGCAGGGCCACCACCAATAATAGTTACATCGTATAAATGTTGCATTTATAACACCACATCCTTAATAAATAATAAAAAAGTATTTGACAAAACTTTATAGGAAAACTAGACTAACATTAGTGATAATGATTATCATTATCGGTTAATCGTTATCATAGCATGGAAAGAAGTAAAAGGAAAGAGAGGTTATGTTGTGCGTTTACAAGTTGAATCGATTCGTATCGGCTATGAGGACAAAACGATTGTGCATGATTTATCGCTACAAATTCCAGACGGTAAAATAACGACCATTATTGGTTCCAATGGCTGTGGTAAATCAACACTTTTAAAGGCTATTACGAGGATTTTGAAGCATAAAAGTGGACAAGTCATATTAGATGGTCAAAATATTTCCGAGATGAACACAAAAGAATTAGCGAAAGAACTCGCCATCTTGCCACAAAGCCCGGAAAGTGCACATGGTTTAACAGTGGAAGAGCTTGTATCCTACGGTCGATTTCCATATCAAAAGGGCTTCGGTAATTTATCGCAAAAGGATAAAGAAATGATTGACTGGGCCTTAAAGGTAACTAAAACGGATGACTTTCGTCAGAACACAGTTGATGCCTTATCAGGTGGACAGCGTCAACGAGTGTGGATTGCAATGGCATTAGCGCAAGAGACCGATATTATTTTTTTAGATGAGCCAACAACTTATTTAGATATGGCGCATCAATTAGAAGTTTTAGAATTACTTCACAAGCTTAACGAAGAAGAAGGACGCACAATTGTCATGGTGCTACATGATTTAAATCAGGCAGCACGTTTTTCAGATTTTATTGTTGCGCTATCAAAAGGAGAGCTTGTGAAGTTTGGTACTGCAGAGGAAGTCATGGTACCTGAAGTATTAGAAAAAGTGTTTAATATTGATGCAGTCATTGGTAAGGATCCACGTACAGATAAGCCAATGTGCATTACATATAACTTACTACAAACAGTGTAAAAGGAGATATATTCATGAAAAAGTGGTTATTACCTATGTTTATGATAGTCGTACTAGTGCTTGCAGCGTGCGGCAATAAAGAAGAGAAGGCGGATGAGGGCTCTAAAGATAAAGCATCTACAGAAACGATTACGTATCAATCAGAATCAGGTCCTATTGAAGTACCAGCTAACCCTAAACGTGTAGTTGTGTTATCTTCTTTTGTTGGGGATTTACTAAAGCTTGGCGTTAATGTTGTCGGTGTTGATTCATGGGCTGCAGATAATCCAAACTTCCAAGATGATATTAAAGATGCAGTGGTTGTTGAGAATACGGATATCGAAAAAATTATCGAGCTTGATCCAGATTTGATTATTGGTTTAAATGGTATTGAAAATGCAGATAAATTAGCAGAAATCGCACCAACTGTATTATTTACTTATGGTAAAGTTGATTACTTACAGCAATTTATTGAAATCGGTAAAGCGGTTAACAAAGAAAAAGAAGCAACTGAATGGGTAAAAGACTTTAAAACACGTGCTGTAGAAGCAGGGACGAAAATTAAAGAAAAAATCGGCGAAGATGCAACGGTTACTGTCGCAGAAATGTTCAATAAACAATTGTATGTTTATGGAGATAACTGGGGTCGTGGGACAGAAATTTTATATCAAGAAATGGGCTTAAAAATGCCTGGAAAAGTGAAGGAAGGTGCTTTAAAACCAGGTTATTTAGCAATTTCTCAAGAGGTATTAGGGGATTATGCGGGTGACTATGTGATTTTTAGTATGTTTAAAGGTCAAGATAGTTCCATTAAAAATGCTGCATGGTTTAAAGATTTAGAGGCTGAGAAAAATGGTCATTTATTTGAAGTGAATGCCAACGAATTTTACTTTAATGACCCAATCACTTTAGAATATCAACTAGATTTCTTTGAAAAGAAATTTTTACAATAATTTCAGTAGAGAGTAGCGAAGACAAATGACAAAGTTTCGACATTTCCCATTTTGGCTTCAGGTGTTGCTAACACTGATCTTATTAGCAGTGACAGTTACGGTTTCCCTTTGTATCGGCGCAGCAAATACGAGCATTCAAGATGTCTATCAAGCGATTGTCGGACAAGACGGTGGCAAGCATTATGCTATTTTACGAGAAATTCGATTTCCTCGTATTATTGCCGCTATTTTTGTAGGTAGTGCACTCGCAGTTGCTGGGGCTATTATGCAAGGAGTGACAAGAAATCCATTAGCGGATCCTGGGCTTCTTGGTCTCACAGCAGGTGCGAATGCAGCACTTGCATTGACGATGGCATTTATCCCAAATACCTCGTATTATACGCTTATTTTTGCATGTTTCGTAGGTGCAGGCGTAGGGATGATTGTTGTCTATGGTATTGGCGCTTCAACAAAAAATGGCTTTTCTCCATTAAAGTTAGTCTTAGCTGGGGCAGCTGTATCTGCTTTATTACAAGCAATAGCAGATGGTACGGGAATATTATTTCAAATTTCAAAAGATGTTTCGATGTGGACGAGTGGTGGTTTAATTGGCACTACATGGCAAGCTTTAATGATTGCTCCTGTTATTGTGGTCGGTTTAATTGTTGCGTTTGCATTTAGTCGTCAGCTAACCATTTTAAGTTTAAATGAAGAAGTAGCTGTTGGGTTAGGGCAAAATACAGCAGTCATTAAAGGAATTATGATGTTTGTCGTTGTAATTCTTGCAGGCTCCGCAGTTGCGCTAGTAGGTAATTTAGCATTTGTTGGGTTAATGGTGCCGCATATTGTCCGTGCAATTGTAGGGACAGACTATCGATTTGTTTTACCGATGAGTGCCATCATTGGTGGATGGTTTATGGTGATAGCGGATTTTGCAGGTAGAATGATTAATGCTCCATATGAAACACCGGTAGTTGCAATTATTTCAATTATCGGCCTTCCGTTCTTCTTACTTCTTGTTCGGAAGGGAGGTCGTCAGATTGTTTAATGTCGGACGAAAAAAACAACGTAGATGGTTAATGGCGTGGATCTTATTAACAATAGTTATTTTTGTTATGGGTATTTCAATGGGAGCAGCTTCGGTTTCAATTGATCGCATAATCCCGATTTTAATAGGAGACGGTAGCTTCAAAGAATCATTCGTATTGTTCTCTGTACGTTTGCCAAGATTGTTTGTGTTAGCAGCTGCAGGGATGGCTTTAGCATTAGCTGGTGCCGTTTTGCAGGGGGTGACACGCAATGATTTAGCGGACCCTGGTATTATTGGGATTAATGCAGGTGCAGGTGTGGGAATTACGCTTTTTTATCTCTTTGTCAAGGGAGATCTGCCTAATTTTGCGTATGTGTTACCACTTGTAGGATTTTGTAGCGCTTTATTAACGGCATTGTGCATTTACTTTTTCTCGTACAAGCGCAATGAAGGTGTGCAGCCGGTCCAACTCATTTTAGTCGGAGTAGGTGTAGCATCCGCCTTATCTGGTGTAATGATGGTCTTAATTTCTTCTGCTGAGCGAAGTGATGTGCAATTTATCGCACAATGGCTTGCGGGCAATATTTGGGGAACAGATTGGCCATTTTTCTGGGCTTTATTGCCTTGGCTTGTGCTAGGCATTCCATTTATTTTTTATAAGGCAAATGTGTTAAATGTGCTTGCGATGACAGAACAAACGGCGGTTGGTTTAGGCTTGAATATCGGCCGAGAGCGTTTGCAATTATTAGTTGTCTCTGTAGCATTAGCTGCGGCAGCTGTATCGGTCACAGGAGGCATTGCCTTTATCGGTCTAATGGCTCCACATATTGCAAAGCAGCTTGTCGGGCCGCGCTTCCAGTTCTTTTTACCGCTCACACTGTTTATCGGTGCTAGCTTACTAATGCTAGCGGATACAATTGGCCGCGTAGCTATTTCAAGTGCGACAGTGCCAGCAGGTATAGTCGTAGCATGTATCGGCGCACCCTATTTTTTATATTTACTACGAAAAAACGACTGAATGGCTTTGGCTGTTCAGTTGTTTTTTCTGTGTTGAAAGGCTTTACGGAAAGCCAGGCCTCATCGACGGATAGAAGTCTTAGAGCGACGGAAAGAACACCGACATCGACGGATAGCGCTCGCAAGGTGACGGATAAAATTAGCAGCGACGGAAAGCAAGGCCCGGCCGACGGAAAGAACTCCGACATCGACGGAAAGCAATTCCAAGGTGATGGATAGAATTAGCGGCAACGGAAAGCGAGGCCCGACCGACGGAAAGAAGTCTTAGAGCGACGGAAAGAACTCCGGCACCGACGGAAAGCGATCCCAGGGCGACGGATAGAATTAGCGGCGACGGAAAGCGAGGCCCCACCGACGGAAAGAAGTCTTAGAGCGACGGAAAGAACACCGACATCGACGGAAAGCGATCCCAGGGCGACGGATAAAATTAGCGGCGGCGGAAAGTGAGGCCCGACCGACGGAAAGAAGTCTTAGAGCGACGGAAAGAACTCCGGCACCGACGGAAAGCGATCCCAGGGCGACGGATAAAATTAGCGGCGACGGAAAGCAAGGCTCCGTCGAAGGATGAAAGTCTCAGAGTGACGGAAAGAACTCCGACATCGACGGAAAGCAATCCCAAGGTAGACGGATAGAATTAGCGGCAACGGAAAACGAGGCCCCACCGACGGAAAGAACTCCGGCACCGACGGATAGCGAGCAAAAAAATACTAGCAAGAGCTGAATCGTAGGAATTTTTCCGTTCTTTCTATCTAAAAAAGTTGGTGAAATATTTAATTTGCACTATATGTATTTCAAGTTTTTTGGAACCTCTTTTTTTGAGGTTCTTTTTTTATACAATATTAAGGGGGTGGAAGAAACAATGATTTTATTAGATCGTCAAGAATCGGAGTAACACAAAATTTTAGATGCTTTGATACGGAGATTACCTAGCACACATACTGAATACATGAATTATTTTGAGAGGTTGAGGCGTATACACGCAGGCTTTGCTGGTGAGCAAAGAGTAGATGCCGAATGGCTTGAAATTATTTTACCTCATCCGCATTATTTTCTTCATGATTTACAAATACTTAATCACTTTGGCACTACTCATCAAATAGACACCGTTTTACTTTGTCCTCAATTTATATTGATACTCGAAATTAAAAATGTAACAGGCTTTCTTGATTTCGATGAATCCTTTAATCAATTTACACGAACTACAGCTGAAGGGGATATCGAGGGAATGACTAATCCATTTCATCAAGGGAGGCGACATATGGAATGGATGATGGGAATGTTACATCAGTCACGGCTTGAGATTCCTGTCAATTATGCTGTCGTATTGGCGACGAAAAATGCTATTTTATCGAAGGGTTTAAGGGGACAACCAATTTTTCATGTTTCAGGTTTACGTTATCATGTTCGAGAATGGCTTCAACAGCATAAAAGGGCGGTGGTGGATGAAGAAAAGCTATTTCAATTTGCTTCTAAATTATTATCCATGCATAGGCCAATCAAAAGAGAAATAGCACTGCCTGTCCGAGATTTAGTAAAAGGTGTGCTATGCGAAAGTTGTTTAAATGGACAGACAATGAACTATCGTTTCCCAAAATGGTATTGTCAGCGTTGCGGAGCAGTTGATCAAGAGGCAATTTTTAGGACGCTTGAAGATTATCGATTGCTAGTAGGCGAAACGTTAACAAATAAAAGCTTTTGTGAGTTTTTTGCAATAGATTCGCCGAATACAGCTTATAAATTACTACAAAAGTTACCGTTGAAAGCTGAGGGTACAAAAAGTAACAGGAAGTATTGGATTGTAAATTAAAGAGCAAAAATTCAAGCGGTCTGAATTTTTGCTAGAAATATTGTAGAAGGCTAGAAGTCTTAGAGCGACGGAAAGAACCCTCAAGGTGACGGATAGAATCAGCACCGATGGAAAGGAAGGTCTCACCGACGGAAAGAAGTCACAGAGCGCCGGAAAGAACTCCTGCATCGACGGAAAGGAAGGCCTCAACGACGGAAGAAAGTCTCGAAGCGACGGAAAGAACTATGGCCCCGACAGAGAGAACTACCACACCGACGGATAGAACATTCCCCAAATGACAGTCTTCTCTCTAATTCCCTACTAGACAAATAGAATTTTTAAGTATATAGTTAGCTAGGCTAACTAATTTAAAAGGAGTGGTAACTTTGACGATTGAACAAGAATTTTTTAATCAGTACCGCTTAATGTACAGACCGTTTATCAATCAAGTGAATGTGCAGTTGGAGGAATATCAGTTGTATAGCTCTCAATGGGCTCTTCTTCGGTTATTGAAGGATAAAGGGTCACATACATTTGTTGACATTGCGAATTTTATGTTTATTGAAAAGCCGAGTGTGACAAGGCTTGTGCAAAAGCTTGTGGAGCTTGGCTACGTGGAAACGGTAGCGGGTAGGGATAAGCGTGAGAAGCTTGTGCAATTAACGGCTAATGGTGAAGAGATTGTGCAAGAAATTCAAGCACAGTTAAAACCATTTTTTGAACAGGCACTCGCAGGTGTATCAAAGCAGGATATTGAAATTGCGACACAAGTTTTAGCGAACATTTGTGCAAACATCAATCGGTAGGAGAGAAAAAAAGTGGAAGCATCTAGACAAAAACTTTGGACGAAGGACTTTTTAATCGTCTCACTTATTAACTTTACCATTACATTAATATTTTTTTTATTGATGGTTACAATTGCAGGCTATGCGGTTGAGCACTTTGGGGCTTCAACTAGTACGGCAGGGCTTGTATCGAGTATTTTTATTATTGGTACTTTATTTGGTCGTCTCGGGACGGGGCGTATCATTGGGGGTTGGGGCAGCAAAAAAACATTATTTTATGGATTATTATTGTTTATGCTATCAACGATGTCTTATTTTATCGCGACGAATTTGCCGCTTTTAATGATCAATCGTTTAGTACAAGGAATTGCACTTGGGACGGCTAGTACGGCGACAGGAACAATTATTGCACAAATTTTACCGCCTGAGCGACGAGGAGAAGGTATTGGCTATTACAGCTTAAGTGCTATTTTAGCCACTGCTATCGGACCTTTTGTAGGTATTCTTTTAACACAGCTGTTTGAAGATTTTCGAATGATTTTTGCTGTTGATTCTGTATTAGCTATTGTTTGCTTTTTAATGTATTTTATTGTAACCGTTCCAGATGCACCGAAGAAGTCTAAAGAAATGGCAGAGAAAACAGGCTTTAAGCTAAGTAATTTTATCGAAATGCGCGCTGTGCCAATTGCTTTTGTGGCGCTCGTTATTGGCTTTGCCTACTCAGGGGTTATGTCATTTATGACGTTTTACGCGAAAGAGCTTGATTTGGTTACAGCAGGAAGTTATTTCTTTATTATTTATGCCATTGTTATTTTAGCGACACGCCCATTTACAGGAAAATTGCTAGATACTAGAGGTGCGAACATTATTATCTATCCATGTCTAGTCATTTTTGCAGTCGGTATGTATGCTTTTAGTTCGGCAACAAGTGGTGTTGCATTTTTACTAGCTGCTGCGTGCATAGGAATTGGTTATGGCAATTTCAATTCAGTAGCGCAAGCAATAGCTATTAAGGTTACACCAAATGAGCGTTTAGGGCTTGCGACATCGACATATTTTATATTATATGATTTAGGTTTAGGTGTCGGTCCTTATTTCTTAGGATTCTTCGTTCCGACTTCGGGGTACAGTGCCATTTTCTTCGCGATGGTATTCGTTATTTTGGTGTCAATTGTGCTTTATTATTTCTTATATGGAAAATATGAATATATAAAACAAGCGAAAATTTCATAGTTTAGAATCATTATATTGTAGAAAAAACGACATTTTACTAGTTGTTCAAATATATCAACTAGAAAATGTCGTTTTTTTCTTTAATTAAAAATACTTCTTGCAATCGACTATGATAATCATTATCATTCTCAGTATAAACTATTTCGGAAGTAGGTACTTAGCATGAAAAAAACATCATTATTGTCAGTATTAGTTGCAGGGGGCATTCTTATGACTGGCTGTGGCAATACAGATGAAACTAAAAAAGAAGATAAGCCTGCAACAGAGCAAGCAGAAAAAACTACAAAAGTTGATCTATCTGCTGAACTATCAGCCTATCAAAAATTTGCCTTAGAGCAAATGGATCAATTCTTAATAGAAACAGAAAAATTTGTGAACGCATTTAAAGCTGGTGACATTGAAAAAGCAAAAGCAGCATATGCACCAGCACGTATGTATTTCGAGCGTTCAGAGCCGATCGCTGAGAGCTTCGGTGACCTTGACCCACGTATTGATGGTCGTTTAGCTGATATCCAAGAAGAAGGTAAGGGCGAAGAAGAATGGACGGGCTATCATAAGCTTGAACATGCGCTTTGGGTAGAAAATAAAACTGCAGGCTACGAGGCGATTGCAGATCAATTACTAGCAGACGCAAAAGAATTACACGCTTTAGTTCAAACTGTAGAAGTAACACCAGATTTAATGATTACAGGTGCTGTTGATTTATTAAATGAAGTATCGACATCTAAAATCACTGGTGAAGAAGAAATCTATTCTCACACAGACCTTTATGACTTTAAAGCAAACATCGAAGGCGCAGAAAAGATCTTTGAAATCCTACGTCCGAAATTAGAAGCGAAAGACAAAGACTTAGTAGCAACATTAGATGAAAAATTCAAAGCAGTAGATGATTTATTGGCACAGCATGCAACAGCTGATGGCGGGTATGTTTCTTATGAAGAATTAACTGAAGAAAACACAAAAGCGCTTGCGGCAGCAGTAAATCAACTTGGTGAACCATTAAGTCAAATGGGTATTATTTTGGAGTGATAATAAATGACAGTGTCAAATGATGAAAAATGGATGAATAAAAAAATATCTAGACGTGACATGTTAAAGCTATCAGGTATCGGAGTAGCTGGTGTAGCTATCGGTGCTTCTGGCTTAGGTGGTGTTATGAAAGTAATGGGCTATGATGTGTTTGAGCCTGTTGCAGACAGCACGACAGCAGTTAACAAAGTTGATTTCTATGGAAAACATCAATCTGGCATTATTACACCTGTTCAAACAAATATTTATTTTGCTTCTTTGGATGTTTTATTTACATCAAAGAAAGAACTACAAGAGTTGTTCAAACAATGGACACCTCTTGTTGTACGTTTAATGAATGGTGAATTAATGGTAGATTTAACAACAAATACTAGAGTGCCAACAGGAGATACAGGCGAAGCGGAGGGTTTAGACGCTTCAAATTTATCGATCACAATAGGTGTTGGCCCATCTTTGTTTGATAAGCTTGGTATTCAGCATTTGAAGCCTGAGGAATTAAAAGACTTACCTCATTTCCCAAAAGATCAGCTACAAAAAGAATTTACTGGTGGAGATCTTTGTATTCAAGCATGTGCGGATGATCCACAAGTGGCATTCCACGCAGTGCGTAATTTAGTTCGTGCAGCGTCTGGTAAGGTAGAAATTAAATGGTCACAGGCAGGCTTCAACTCTTTCCCTGATGGCGGAGGCTCACCTAGAAATTTATTTGCATTCAAAGATGGTACGGTAAATCCATCGAGTACAGATGAAAAAGATTTAAATAAAGTAGTATGGGTCGATAAAGGCTGGCTAAAAGGCGGCTCTTATTTGGTTGCCCGTAAAATTCAAATGCATCTTGAAACATGGGATCGCACATCTTTAAAAGATCAGGAGGCAACTTTTGGTCGTTATCGCGATAGTGGTGCACCTTTTGGTAAAAAGAAAGAGTTCGATGATTTCGATGTAGAGGCGAAGGATAGCAACGGTGAGTATGTTATGCCAGATACTTCACATGTGCATTTGGCACGTAAATCAGGCGCACGTATTTTACGTCGCTCTTACTCTTATGCATCAGGTGTTATGACGAATACAGGTGCGCACGATGCGGGACTCTTGTTTATTTCTTATCAAAAAGACCCAGCCCAATTTACAACAGTTCAAAATAGCTTAGGGCGTATGGATAAAATGAATGAATATATTACCCATCGAGGCAGCGCAGTGTTTGCTTGCTTCCCTGGAGTATCAAAGGGGAGTTATATAGGTGAAGCACTTTTTAACGCGCTGTAGTTTAGTACTTTGCTTGTTATTGGCACTTGCTGTACCAGTGCAGGCGGCGCAATCATATAGTCAATTGTACATTTCTATAAGTGACGCGCTGATGAATACGAAGCAGGACAAGGAAGCTGAGGCAGAGCGTGCCCTTGAACAGTTTGCCACAGACTGGGCATCGGTCACGTCTGAGCAAAAGGAAGCAAAAGAAAAAGTGGATAAAATTCTTACGCAAGCAGTTAAAGCTACTTCCAAGGATGAACGATTAAAGGCACTGTCTGACTTGTCAAATGCCTTACGTGCTTTAGAAAAGCTTGAGAATCCTGTAGATGAAGCGGCGCAGCGAGCAGAATTTGGCACGAAATTTAAACCAATCATGAAAGCATTTGAAGATGCTTTAGCAAGCGGTGATTTAACTACAATCGACACAGCGTATAAGGATTTTAATGCAAAATGGAAGAAAATTGAACGTCCTGTACGTGAGCAAAGCATTGCGATGTACGGCCAAATTGAAACACAGATGGCCTTTATACGGATTTCACTTGCTTCCGAAAAACCTGATATAGCCTTAATGCAATCACAATATGCAGAATTAAAACAAACAATTGAGGATTTTGTAGCAGGTAATGATACGGCGAAAGTTGTTGAAGGAGAGTATTCTTTAGCAACATTGATTGCTTATATTGATGAGGCGAATGATTTTATCGATGCAGGTGACTTCAAGGCTGCATCTGATAAAATTCGTGATTTCATTAAAATATGGCCAAGTGTAGAAATTGATATTTCAACACGTAACGGCAGCCTTTATACAAAAATCGAAAGTGATATGCCGATCCTCGTGAGTGACTTATTAAAGTCTAACGTCGATGCCAAAGCAATTAAAAGTAAGCTTGATACTTTCCGCACTGAAATTGAGCTGATTCAAGGTGACTCAGATTATACTCTGTGGGATGCAGCATTAATTTTACTGCGAGAGGGCTTAGAGGCACTACTCATTATTATGGCATTAGTATCGTTCTTAGAGAAATCTGGACAAAAAACAATGCGCAAATGGATATATGTTGGTGCATTTGTAGGGATCTTACTATCAGCGGTAGCAGCTGTTTTAATGTCGACACTTTTCCAATCTGCGACAATTGATACAAGTCGAGAGCTGATGGAAGGTTATATTGGTTTACTAGCTGCTGCAATGATGATTGGAGTTGGTATTTGGCTCCATAGTAAATCGAGTGTGACAAGCTGGAATCGCTATATCTCTAAACGAATGGGTAATGCTATCTCGAGTGGCTCAGTGTTTGCGATGGCAGCCATTAGCTTCCTATCCGTCTTCCGTGAAGGGGCAGAAACACTTGTCTTCTATGCAGGAATTGCACCTAAAATGGAAACATCTCAATTTGTGCTAGGTATCGTAGTAGCACTTTTAATATTAGCTATTTTTGCATTTGTGTTATTTAAAGCAAGTGGAAAAATTCCAATTCATAAATTTTTCGCAGTGGCAACGGTGTTAATTTATGTATTGGCGTTTAAAATTATTGGTGTCAGTCTGCATACTTTGCAGCTAAGAGATTCAGTTTCAACAACAATTGTAGATGGCTTGCCAGTTGTCAGCTTCATTGGTTTCTATCCAACCGTAGAAACAATGATTGGACAAGCAATTTTGCTTTTACTTGTTGTAGCTACGATCATTTATAAAAAGAAACAAAAATAAGTAGAGGGCGGATGAATATACTTTCATCTGCCTTTTTGCTTGAAGATAAAAATAAATTTAAATTAAAGTGTATCAATATAAAAAGTTGATTTGTTTTTTTTTATGTAAACTCATGACTTCATATACGGTGCTACTAACGAAATGGACGTTACTATAATTACTACTGCATCATTACAAAAGGAAAATAATAGGTTCATTTTCTACAATACACCTTTACGACTTTATATAATTAATTGTATTGTTACCTTCTCTGAATAAAATAAGTGCTTATTGAAACTAGCGGTAGGGGGGTTCTTCAATAAGTAGAAATGGAGTATTATTGTATGGGGAGGATGAATATGGTGAAAATTATAAAGAAAAATATACAACATTCGCTAATTTTTTTCATACTATTTATTATAATTCAATGGTTATTTCGTGATGACATTCAATGGGGACAAATTATTGGAATTTCATTTTTATTTTTCCTTTTTAATATATTATACGATTGGGCTAATATCCCCTATAAATGGAAGAAGGAATAATTTATTTAAGTTATTATTCGAATAGGCTTAATAAAATTGCATGGTAGCTAACTCAAAGTTGGATCCGTGCTACAATTGTTTTAACTTCTTTCAGCGGATGTCCAAACATCCTCTAAAATAGAGGAACTTAGTCTAAGAACACCATGTCCTGTGGCAATTTACCTATATGAAAGCGAAGCGACAGCAACAATAGGGTTTTATCTGTGCGAAAGCCAAGCAACAACAGCCCATGACTAAGTGACCAACATCAAGTTGGCCTAAAGCCGATTCCGGACACAATTATGCCGAGGCATAGTTGATTTGAAAGGTTTTTCGTTTAGTAAAGAAAAAGGCAAGATGGGGGGATGAAAATGGATAGTGACAAATACGGTAATGAAAGTAACGAAATCTACGGTTATCAAACCTACAATATCTTTGCGTATATTATCGGTATTCTATTTTCACCATTACTAGGGGTGATTATGGGAATTGTAGGTGTAATACAGCGTAAGAAACATGCTTGGAGTATTATTATCATTTCAATTCTTGGTTGGGTTCTGAGTGTATTCGTAATTAATAATCTATAAATGTAGCTTTACTGAACAGGGATTGTATAATCATTGGGTACAATTTTCATAATGAATTTTTAGCTCCAACAATCTAGGGGACTTGTGCGTATTACAACTCATACACGTAAGTCCTTTTGTTATGTTGCTCACTCACTTACAGAAACGCTTTTAAATCCATTGCATCTACTTTGAACAGTCAAAGCTGTGGTTATGATTGAATCAACTCTCACAAGTACTACAGCTGCTTTGAATACTTCTGTAGTCTTAATTAAACTTTATTACAAATAGCGGTGTCGGCCGTTTATAATACCATACATCTTTAAAGGAGATATGCACTAATGAAAAGTATTTTTAATCATATGCATACAGCAGAAGTTTTAAAGCGTATTGACAAATTGAGTCCAAATTCACAACCACAATGGGGAAAAATGGATGTTGCCCAAATGCTAGCGCATTGTTCATCTTTCCAAGACATCGCAATGGGAAATTCTTTTCCACCAAGGAGTTGGTTAGGAATAATAGTAGGGAGGTTTGCAAAACAAATGATTTACAATGACAAGACATTGCCCCATAATATGTCTACTATTCCAACTATTTTGATTGCAGATGATAGAGAATTTGAGACAGAAAAAGAAAAGCTTAAACAAAAAATTATCACATTCCAAAATAACGGACCAGAGAAGTGTACAACTCATCCTCATCCTTTTTTTGGGAAACTCACTTCTGAGCAATGAGGTAAAGGAGTATACAAGCACCTTGACCATCATTTTAAACAGTTTGGAGTTTAAACATTGAAAAACTAAATGAAACGATGTGCATCATTAGAAGAAAGCGGGCTTAGTTGAAGAAGGATTTTCTGTTCCTGAATGAAGAACTGAGTTGTATTAGAATATATGAAAAGTGGGTTTGATGATGATAAAGGATATGGATATTCGATGTCATTTTTATGGTGAGGAATTTTCTCCAAAAGTAGTTGAACAACTAATTGGGATTAAATTAGAGAATAAAATCGAAGTTGGAGATATATCTAAAATAGGAAGAAACAAAGGTAAACCTTCAGATTACGGCAATGGTGAACTATGTCCTCCAAAGGATTTCAAAGATACTGAAGATTTTGGTCTACATTGGCTTGCAGTAACCTTATCAAAAAATATAGTCTTTTTTCGTAAATGTGGTGCAGAAAATATCGATTTAGTTATTGGAGTTTGGTATGAAAAACAATGCAATCTTGTATTTGAACCAGAATCTATTAAGTTATTTGGTGATTTAGGTATTGCCTTACAGGTAAGTTGTTATGAGGATTTTGACGATGGTTTATTCCACTAACTGGGTGCTTTAGGTTAATAAAAAAGTAAGAGGTATCCATTATCTGGTTTCTTTTATTTTATAGGGTGGCATCACTTAAGAGTTATGGAACTGATAATTCTTCATCTAACGGGCAGATATATCAAAGTGGAATATTAAATTACATCACTATATTGAGTGAATATCTGTAAGTAATAGTGCAGTAAAGAAAAAATATTTGGTTATCGATTAGTTCTGTTATTAAAAAAGTTTGAAGTTAACAAAAAAGCAATTCCTATAAAAATGTATATATATAGATTCCTCCTAAAATGTGGATTATCTTATATCGAAGTATAACATAATTAGGAAATTTTTAGAACTGTAGTTAATTAATACTTGAACAATTTGAGGGAATTAATAGAAAAGGGTATCAACCACTTATTCGAATATCAAGAATTTGTGAAGAATCATACTTTAACTTGCTTTAGTTAAAGGGCTTAGCATAAAATGAACAAATTTTTTTGACATAATCGATAGAGAGGTAACCATTTTGACTATTCAAAATGGTATTTGGGTTATAGATTTTATGTGTTTTAACTACAAGCGGTGTTTGCCGATTAAATTACCATACAGCTTTATCCAAACAACATAGTGTTTTGTCTACCGTCTGAAGGGCAGATGAATTACTTCCATCTACCCTTATTTCAAATTATTCCTCCCAATGAGACGGACGTTTCAAGTGGGAGGGTAATATTGTTTGAAGATTGCCTTGTGCGGAATTAATTTGCATTTGGGTTAAAAACATGCTGCTAGAAAGGTCTGCGCCGCGTAAATTTGCGTCACGTAAATCCGCACCAATAAAATCAACACCTCTTAAATCTGCGTTTTGTAGATTGGCAGCAATTAAATAGGATCCTCTAAGATCAGTTGCTCTTAAATCCTTGCCCTTTAAATTCTTTCCCATCCAATCGACTCCCCTATAGTCATACTTTCGAGAGTTTTTTCCATTAATCTTTTCGATAAGGCTTTGGCGAATTTGCTCACTTGTTTCTAACAGTAAATCATTCACTGGCAGTCGGAAATAAGGAGTATCTATTGCGAGTAATGCATCAGCTTCTAGCTCTGTTGCAAGCTGTAGCTGTTCTAATTGCATATGTAGTTTGTTAAATAGGGATGAATCGACTTTATACGATAATGCCTCAGCAACGTAGGCAATCATTTCATAAAGTTGTTCCATCATCGGAAAGACGCGAAACATTTTCTCAGAAATTTTAGGGGATTGTCGCCAATCTTGTCCATGGAAGGTTGTTTGTGACACCTTTTGTCCAGCTCCTAAACAATCAAAAACTGTACATCCTTTAAACCCTTGAACTCTAAGTTTACTATGAATTTGACAGCTAAAATCTGATTGTAGATTAGGGCAAGGTGTTCCAGCTGCTTTATTAATGGCAAAATCGCTAGAAGCGGCAATATTTAAAGCCGTGCAGCATAGACCAAAACAACTTTGGCAATCCGCCTGTAAACTTTCACGTATTTTTTTTCCAATTGTATAATCGATTTTTTTTACTTCAGACATCATTATTTTCCTCTCTTAATACATAAACTTCTTACAGATAATTCTATCACTTATTATGCGTAAAAGGATATTTTTGTATGGATGAATTCTTCAAATTGAGGAGACCTCATTATTCGTTTATCGTTTAGCTCTAGATGATTAGGAAAATAAATTGATATTTTTTTACAAAATCGGAACTTTGTATTGACAATTTATTGTAAAATGCTATAATTTTTATCGACAGACAGTCGGTCTAATGAAGGAGAGTAAAAATGAGAAAAGAAGCGATAGAGCGCAGAAACGAAATACTTGATGCGGCGGATGAGCTTTTCGGTCAGAAGGGCTTTGATGGCACAAGTACTAACGAAATTTTAGAAAAGGTCGGAATTGCACGGGGAACGCTGTATTATCACTTCAAGTCGAAGGAGGATATTATGGACGCGTTAATTGATCGATATAATACTCAAATTTTAGGTGCAGCCAATGGAATCGCTACAGATAAGAGCATCCCCGTTCACGAGCGTATTGTTCGTGTTGTGATGGCACTAAACGTAAGTGGCGGAAACAGCAAGGAAATAATTGATCATATACATAAGCCTCAGAATGCGCTTATGCATCAGAAAATACAAAAAGTTATCATTAATGGCCTTCCTCCTATACTGACGGAAATAATTCGTGAAGGTATTGAGCAAGAATTATTCAGTACGCCATATCCGTATGAATGTATGGAAATGATTGTGGCCTATACGAATACTGTTTTTGATGATGATATGGTAGATCTGACAGATGATGAGCGTGCCGCACGTATACCAGCTTTTATTTTCAACGTAGAAAGACTGCTAGGTGTCGAAAGCGGAAGTCTTATGTACATGATGAAGATGTTTGACGGTGGAAATGGAGGTGGAGGACATGGAAACGACGGTGGTTAATCCAGGGGGGGTATTCAGGAGATTTCTTCTGCTATGGTCGGGACAGCTGATTTCGGCCATAGGAAGTGGGCTTACATCGTTCGGGCTTGGGATTTATGTTTTCCAGCAGACGGGAAAGGCATCGGCAATGGCACTTGTAACCTTACTTGCGTTTATGCCATCGCTTCTTTTAAGTCCCGTGGCAGGAGTGCTTGCGGATCGTTATGATCGAAGGCTTTTAATGGTGTTAGGTGACAGTCTTTCTGCGATAGGACTTGTATTTATTCTAATTTGTATGCTGAGCGGAGAAGCACAGCTATGGCAAATTTGTCTGGGAGTTACAATAAGCTCGGTGTTTTCATCGCTACTTGATCCCGCATACAAGGCTACGGTTACGGATTTGCTTACCGAGGAACAGTACACGAAGGCAAGCGGTTTTGTCCAGGTGGCGGGTTCTGCAAAATTTTTGATTTCTCCCATCATTGCGGGATTTTTGCTTACCGTTTCGGATATAAAGCTTTTGCTTGTCATTGACATCTGTACATTTTTTGTAACCGTTATATCAGCCCTTGCTGTACGTAGAGGTCTTGTTTCAAAGAAATACGAACAGACAAAATCATTTTTCCATGAATTAAAAGATGGTTGGAGTGCAGTTTCTGAAAACCGAGGTGTGCTCGTTCTTGTCATCGTGACATCAGTGCTGACATTTTATCTTGGAATTATTGAAACACTTTCCATACCGATGTTGCTTACTTTTACGAACAGCTCCGTAATAGGAACGGTGGAAAGTATTGTCGCTACAGGGATGCTCGTATCCAGCGTGATCATCGGATTTCTTCCAATTAAAAAAGGGTATGTGAAAATTCTTTCGTTTTCGCTGTTTTTTGAAGGAATATTTATGGCGGTATTCGGACTTCGCGAAAATATAGTTCTTATCTGCTTATCAGGTTTTTTCTTTTTTGCAATGATGCCATTTGCAAACTCAACCTTGGATTATCTTGTTCGTACCAACATTGATAATTCCGTTCAGGGCAGAGCATGGTCACTTATAGGGGTAATTTCACAGCTTGGATTTGTTGTCGCCTATGCGCTTTCGGGTATACTTGCAGATTATGTATTCACTCCTCTGCTAGTTGATGGCGGATTGCTTGCTGATAGCGTAGGGAAAATTACCGGTACAGGTCAAGGTAGAGGAACGGGCTTACTCATCATAATCGCTGGAATTTTATTATGTGTTACTTCATTTATTTTGTTCAACTTGAAATCAGTTAAAAAGCTTGAAAACAGAGGTGACGTATGTATTACAGAATAATCCGGAATGATATTTCTAAAAGCAAACTGATAACGCTGACAACAACGATATTTGTTGCCGCCGCGGCTATGCTCGTTTCTCTCTCGGCGATACTTATCGTCAATCTTTCTGGTGCGATCGATTCACTCATGAATCAGGCGAAAACTCCGCATTTTATGCAAATGCACTCGGGGGATATTGAACCTGTACGGCTTGCGAATTTCGCGGAGCAAAACAGCAATGTCGATGAATTTCAAGTGCTTGAGTTTCTCAACATGGATAACGGACAAATTATTTTAGGTGATAGTTCGCTTGCGAATAATGTGCAAGACAATGGTTTCAGCATACAGAGTGAAAAATTTGATTATCTTCTTGATCTTGACGGAAACATTATAAACGTATCCGATGGCGAGCTTTATGTTCCAATTAACTATATGAAGGACAACACCACAAAGGTTGGTGATAAAGCAATAATAGGCGGAAAGGAATTTACTGTTGCGGGCTTCCTTCGCGATTCACAGATGAATTCTATGCTGTCTTCCTCAAAAAGATTTATTGTTAGTAAAAATGATTATGCGGAAATAAAAAGCCATGGAAGTATGGAGTATTTGATTGAGTTTAGACTAAAGGATTTATCGGCGCTCGGTGAATTTGAAACTGCTTATGCTTCCGCAGGTCTTGAAGCGAACGGACCAACGATAACATATCCACTTTTCAAAACACTTAACGCACTTTCCGACGGGATGATGATAGCAGTTATACTTCTTATAAGCGTTCTTGTCGTTATAATCGCATTTATGTGCATACGCTTTACACTCCTTGCGAAGATTGAAGACGATTACCGTGAAATTGGTGTTATGAAGGCGATAGGACTGCGTCTTTCAGACATTAAAAAAATTTATCTTGCGAAGTACGCAGCAATTGCGGCAGGGGGTAGTATTCTCGGTTATGCACTTTCATTGATGTTCAAAAACATGCTTCTTGAAAACATCCAGCTTAATATGGGGGAAAGTGAAAATTCTTCTTTTGCCACGTCTTTAGGGATCATCGGCATTCTACTTGTATTCCTCGCAATTATAGCCTATGTAAGCGGAGTGCTGAGACGCTTTCGGAAAATATCTGCTGCAGAAGCAATACGCTTTGGCACTTCACAGGAAAAAAACGCAGGCGCAAAGCGTTTTTACCTGAATAGAAATAAGCTGTTTAACACGAACATTTTTCTTGGTATCAAAGACGTTTTCGCAAGGAAAAGACTTTACGCCACAATGCTTGCAGTACTCGTAATTTCAGCATTTATCATAATTGTTCCACAAAACCTTTACAACACGATTTCCTCAACAAGCTTCATTAAATATATGGGTATCGGAAACTACGATATTCGTATTGACATTCAGCAGACCGATCATATTTCTAAAAAATCTGCCGAAGTTTTAACATCTATGAAGAGCGATAGCTCCATTGCAAAATATACCATCCTTACAACAAAGACATTCAAAACCAAAAAGGAAGACGGTTCGGAGGAAAATATAAAAATTGAACTCGGCGACCACTCGATATTCCCTATTGAATATACCGAGGGCAGAGCACCCGCAGTAGAAAACGAAATTGCACTTTCATCTTTGAACGCTGATGAAATGAGCAAAAAGGTCGGCGATGTCATTACGGTCGTGATGAAGGGGAAGGACAAAAAGCTCACGGTAAGTGGCATTTATTCCGACATTACTAACGGCGGAAAAACGGCAAAGGCTGTTTTTACCGACACTTCGGAAAATATAATGTGGAGTGTTATCTGCGCAAAGCTTTCCGATAAATCTCTTGTTAATGGAAAAGTCTCTGAGTATGCGGACAGATTTACTTTCGCTAAGATTTCTAATATTGATGAATTTGTGACTCAAACATTTGGCTCTACAATAAAATCGGTCGGCAAGGCATCCATTGCTGCAATTGCCATCGCACTCGTAATAACGGTCCTAGTAACGCTGTTGTTTATGAAAATGCTTGTCGCAAAGGACAGATATTCTATTGCCGTCATGAAAGCATTAGGTTTTACAAAATCGGATATTACGATACAGTTTGCTTCGCGAGCGGCATTCGTATCAATTATCGGAATTGTTCTTGGCACTCTTCTGGCAAATACTCTTGGAGAGGTACTTGCAGGCGCAGTTATTACCTCGTTTGGGGCGTCGTCGTTTAGTTTTTCGGTCAATCCACTTTCTGCGTACGTGCTTTGTCCGTTAATGATGGTATGCTCGGTACTGATCACAACAATAATTGGCACATCGGGCGCGGGGAAAATAAAAATATCCGAAAATATAAAGGAGTAGCTTATGAAGAAAATTATAATCGGTGAACATATTGTAAAATCTTTCGGCGAGGGCGATGAAAAGCGCAATGTTCTCGACGGAGCGTCTGTTGACATAAACGAGGGTGAGTTTGTTGCGATAATGGGACCCTCAGGCTCGGGAAAATCAACGCTAATGTTTGCACTAAGTGGCATGGACAGCGTTGATGGCGGAAGAGTTATTTTTGATGGTAGTGATTTATCGTCAGTTGGAGAGGTTGAATTATCAGATATACGTAGAACTAAAATGGGCTTTGTATTTCAGCAGCCAACGATGCTTAAAAATCTGAATATTCTTGATAATGTTATTCTACCATCAATGCGCGATAACAGAAAAAACGTTGCAAAAATTTCGGAGAAGGCAAGAGCACTTATGAAGAGGGTAGGCATTTCGGAGCTTGAAACGCGCGACATTACACAAGTTTCGGGAGGTCAGCTTCAGAGAGCGGGGATATGTAGAGCGCTTTTGAACAGCCCGAAAATCATCTTCGGTGATGAGCCTACGGGTGCACTTAACTCAAAATCAGCGCAAGAGATCATGGACATTTTTTCCGAAATCAACGTTGGCGGTACTGCGATTATGCTCGTCACTCACGATGCAAAGGTTGCGGCACGGACCGAGCGTGTAATGTTTATGCTCGACGGAAAAATCGTCAGTGAGCTAAAGCTCCCGAAGTTTGATGGAACGAATATTGATGGCAGAGTCGAAAAAGTAACGGAGAAAATGTGGGAAATAGGAATATGAGTTGTTGTGAATCTCATAATGGAAAATGTAAGATTTTTAGAGTAGTTACGTACCGAGTTAAATGATTGGTTATAGAGAAAAGCAGGGGAATTGGTATACAAAAAACCTCTGCTTTTATTTATAATAAATTTTTTTCATTATTATTTTTTGAATATTTTAAAAATGAAACTTTTCGATTTGGAATTCGTATTAAATGGAAAATATTATTTTTTTTAGGAGGTAATATGGTTAAGTTTAGAAGCTTCTTTCTTATATTTATATTTATATTTATATTTATATTTTTATTAGCAGCCTGTACTCAGGATACAGTTGTTCCTAAAGGAAACAATGATGAAAATATTGTTGTTACAGCGGATGGGAAAATTACCTTTGAGATTATTAATAAAATAAAGGTTCCACAAGAAAAAGTAGAATCAATAAAAGGTGAACTCCTTAATGCCTATGATGAAATTCAGAATTCAATTCACACTACATATGTTCCTTCCGAGAGAATAAATGTTTTTCTCAATGAAGGAAATGAAACATCATGGGGTTTGAAATCTGAACTTCAACTATATGACATTAAGGAAAACCAATATCCACTTGTCCATGAACTGACACATTCCTTACTTGGTTATGGCAACAATTTTGATAAAAGCAGGGGCTATTTTACGCAAGAGGGTTTTGCTACTTATATGGGAGATAAGTATGGGAAAAATGAGTCATATACCCATAAGCTTATGAAGTATTTTATCGATTCAAACAAATTCATACCAATTAGCAAGTTGATAGATCTGAATCAAGCCGATTCCTATTTTCGCCCAGCCCTTAAAAATCAAAAAGAGTACACCCTTCGATAGATGAGCTATATTCATTCAGCTTCTTTTATTACTTATTTAATTGATACTTATGGATTAGAAAAGTTTGAACAACTATATAACGAAGAGGACTTGGCTAAAAAAATAGAGGAAATATACGGAAAGAACAGAAGTGAGATAGAAAATGATTGGGTAGTTTTTATTAAAAATAGTCAAACAGAATTAACATATGATGACAAAAGGAAAATAGAATTTTTTTATACTGTTACTTCAGTTATTGATCAAATTGACCCCAAATTTTTCGCTAAAGAATAATTTATTGTAGAAGTTTATATGAAGCAAATGATAAAGAAAAAACGGTAAGATGTGATTCAAAGTAAGTTGTTAGTAATTATTTGAGAATCGTGTTTGAAGTTATAGCCGATGACACCGGATATATTACCTATCTCTTCTTCTAAAACAGGGAATGTGGTATTCTTCTTCATAAGGATACGATGCCGTATTTTTAACAAGGCTTGTTAACTCTATGGGAAGCACACCTGATAGTACATAAAAAATATAAAAAGAAGTAGTGGTGAAGAAAAATGGGGTAACGGTAAAAGATTTACTACAATTGCCATCATTTAGAGGGGCAGAAGTTTTAACGGGTAAAATTAATCTTAATCGTACGGTCTCATCTTTATCTGTGTTAGAAGTTTCGAATGTAGATTTTTTATCTACGATTATCCAATCCGTTCAGGAAGAGTGGTATGCGGAAGAGCTAGTCATTAGCTCTTTTTATTCAATTAGAGATAGTGTAGAACAACAATGTGCAACCATTCAACACTTACATGATCTTGGCGAATTGGGTCTTATTTTATATTATGTGGGAATTGTTATGCCAGAAATTCCCGAGGAAGTACTGCAATTAGCAGACTCTCAAGGTTTTATCATTATTTGTATGCCTAAAAATGATTACTCTCTACGTTATAATGAAGTCATTTATGAAGTGATGGAAGCGATAGTTAGTAATCAGGCTGTCAATGATCAGTTTGTGAAGGAAACTTTAGAAAAGGTTTCCTTGCTACCAGAGCATTTACAAAGTGTTGAAATCACACTGAAAATGCTATCTGATCGCCTGAAGGCTAATATTGTACTGACTAATAGTAGTTTTGATATTGTCAACCAAGTGATGTGGCCTAGAAATTCTTCCTTAGATGTTTGGCAAGTCATACAGGAATTTTCACACGGTCATCTGAATAAGGAAAAGGGAAAACTAGAATTTCAAAGAAGCGATATATCGTGTGTCGTTGAATATAAAAGTATTCAACAAAAAAATGGAGAACAGCTTTTTCTGTTTGTTATTAAAGAGAACACACCATTACCAGCAAAGACCATTGAAAAAATAAGTGAAGTTGTCCAAGTGGCCATTAATCTTTGGGGAGATAAGCATGATGAAGTTAGTGAGTATGCATTAGTAAAAGCGATTATTAATGATGAAAGCGACAAAATGCGAAGACTAGCTAACATGCTAAATATCGATGTTTCTGCTATTCAAATGATGTGGTTAATTTATATTAACGATGTATCAGAAGAGAAGAAAATTAGGGATGAACTGGAAGAGCAACTTTCAAAGTATTATCAAACAAGAGTGATTCAATGTATTGACCATTGCATGATTGTTCTTTTAGGCAATGGCTTACATAAATTACATGAATTTGAGATTGCTACCGAGTTTATTGAAACGACTAATTACTACTCGCAAATATCAGAAGTCGTGTACTCTCCGAAAATGAAAAATACTAAAGCTGTACGTCAAATGTATCAATTGGTGAATCAAGTAGGAGAGAAAGTTCATTCCATCTATCCAATGCGCAAATTGTTTACTGCCGCTGAACTTCGATCGATGAAGCGAGCCATTGATTTAAGTAAACAGGGGGAAGAAATGATTGAAGAATACCTTTCAGTTATTGATCCCATTTTAAATGATAAAGAGTCTCTAAATACATTAGTTGCATTTCTTTTAGATGCAAATGGTAGTTTTGATGAGTGTGCGAAAAACTTATACATTCACAAAAATACAGTGAAGTATCGTATTAAAAAAATTAGTGAACTAATTGGCAACGATGTAACGGTTTATTCGGAATTTTACGATGTGTATATGGCCTGCATGATCTATCGCCTAATTAATGGTTAGAAAAGTCTGAATTTTTGTCAAAAAAGATAAAAATTCAGACTTTTTTTTCATTTTTGAAAAAGACTCATCTCTATACCTTCTCTTATAATAAAAAACAATAATTAATAACCTTGGAATAAGGAGGGAGTACTATGGGGAATGCTGGGAAATATCAGTCTTGGTATAGTCTTGGGATTATCTGGGCTGGAGCAATGATTAGCATACCTAGTTTGTTAGTGGGAAATGCACTGATCACTAGTATGAGTTTACCTAAGACACTAATTGTTTCTACTGTTGGATATTTAATTGTAGTAATTATCATGATTTTGCAAGGAATGCAAAGCAGTGATTTAGGAAAGCCAACTGTTCATATTGCAGGACAAGTGTTTGGTAAAAAAGGATCACGGACGATACTGTCGATTATTTTGGCCATTGCTTGCTTAGGCTGGTTTGGCATTCAAGCCAATGTTTGCGGAGTTGCACTAGCTAATTTGTTAGCAGAGCATGATATGAATGTACCCATTCCATTAGCTTCTTTACTTAGTGGTTTAGTGATGGTCATTTCAGCTGTTTACGGTATGAAAGTGCTGCGTGTACTAAGCTATATTGCAGTTCCTTTCTTAATTGTCATTTGTCTAATAGGGTTAGTTCAAGCATTATCTGGGGAAAATCTACAGCTTATCCTGGACTACAAACCTAAAACTAATATGAGTTTTATGGATGGACTAGCTATAACGATCGGTTCATTTGCACTTGGGGCAGTAATCGCAGGTGATTATTCTCAATTTTCCAAAAAACGCTCAGATGTTTTTAAAGCAGCAATATTTGGAATCATCCCAGCTGGAATATTGATGATTAGCGTAGGGGCTGTTTTAACAATCGCCTATCAAACAAGTGATATTACTGCTGTCTTTCTGAATATAGTCACTCCATTTATCGGTGGTATCGCTTTGATTTTAGCCACATGGAAAACGAATTTGGTGAATGCAATTTCAGGGGGAATTGCATTGATAAATGTTTTTAACATTTCGAAGGAAAAAGAAAAAATGGCAATTGGCATAGCTGGAGCGGTAGGAACATTACTCGCTGTGGTAGGTATTTTAAATTACTTTACACCGATTATGGCAATTTTATCAACGATGATACCTCCAGTTGCAGGAGTTATGATTGCCTCTTATTGGGTGATAAACAAAAGGGATAAAACAAGCTGGAAGGAAGTTGACGGTGTAAATCGTTTAGGTGTTTTCTCGTGGCTAGTTGGTGCAGTGATTGCTAGTATTCCGGTTGTTTTATCGTTATTCCCTAGCTTGCCTCAATTACCTAATCAGCCATTAATTGGTATTGTTATTTCATTTGTTATTTATTATTTCGGTTATCGTATATCCGTACAAAAAACGGTCGTATTGGAGGAGAATAGATGAGATATATAGATAAGGAAGCTATTGAACATATTGCGATTGGAGCTGCCTTTTTAGGAACAGGCGGAGGGGGAGACCCTTATATCGGGAAAATGATGGCTCTTTCCGCCATCGAAAAAAATGGACCAGTAAAATTGTATTCAGTTGATGAAATTGAAGATGAAGACTTTTTCATTCCAGCAGCTATGATGGGGGCACCTTCTGTTTTAGTTGAGAAATTTCCGCGAGGAGATGAGTTTGTTAAAGTATTTCAAAAGCTAGCGAAGTATATTGGAAAAGACAAGATTACAGGGACATATCCAATGGAAGCGGGCGGTGTGAATTCGATGATCCCGATTGTGGTAGCGGCACAATTGGATATCCCTCTCATTGACTGTGATGGAATGGGGCGTGCATTTCCAGAATTGCAAATGGTGACATTTAATTTGGATGGTATTTCTGCAACTCCGATGGCTATTACAGATGAAAAAGGGAATATCGGAATTTTCGAAACGATTGATAATAAATGGACAGAACGCATTGCACGCTCAGCAACGGTTGAAATGGGCGCGAGCTCTTTAGTTAGTTTGTACCCAACGACTGGCGCTCAGATTAAACAGAGCGGAGTCCATCATATCATTACGCTTTCAGAAAAAATCGGTGAAATTATTGCTTCAAAAAGTAGAAATGTGAAAGATAAATTGCAAGAATTGCTAAAGCTAGTATCTGGCTATGAATTATTTCAAGGTAAAATTGTCGATGTTATTCGAGAAACGAAGGGTGGATTTAACCTTGGAAAAATGAATCTGGAAGGTATGGAAGTCAATAAAAACGAAACTATGAAGGTCCATTTTCAAAATGAAAACCTTATTGCAGAAAAAAATAATCAAGTTGTAGCAATGACCCCTGATTTAATTTGTTTAGTAGATTATGAAACTTTATTACCAGTGACAACGGAAAGCTTAAAATACGGTAAGCGTGTCCGAGTAATTGGATTGCCAGCTCATGAAAAATGGCGAACTGATAAAGGAATTGAAACAGCAGGTCCAAAATATTTTGGTTATGATTACGATTATGCTCCAATTGAGGAATTGTTTAAAAAGGTGGTAGCTGAACATGTATAAGATTGGAATTGATGTTGGTGGGACGAATACGGATGCCATTATTTTAGATGAAAATAGTAATCTCGTTCATAGTGTTAAATCGCCAACGAGTTTAGATATTAAAACAGGTATTGAAACAGCTTTACGAAACTTATTACGAGAATCGAATATTGATAAGACGAAAATTACGCATGCAATGTTAGGCACAACGCAATGTACAAATGCCATTGTAGAGCGTAAAAAATTAGCTAAAGTTGGTGTAATCCGTCTAGGATACCCTGCAACTGCCTCTGTACTTCCATATACTGCTTGGCCAAAAGATATGATTGAAAAACTATCGGGGAATTATGCCTTAGTCCATGGTGGTTATGAATACGATGGTCAACTTTTAGGTGAGCTTGATGAAGGTGAAATTCAAACGCTTCTAGAGGACTGGCGTGACAAAGTAGAATCTATAGCGATCGTTGGCGTCTTTTCTTCCATTAAGAATGATCAAGAATTTAGAGTACGCAATCTGATACAAGATATTTATGGAGATGAATTCCCAATTTCCTGCTCGTCGTTGATTGGCTCGGTAGGTTTAATTGAACGTGAAAATGCAACCATTTTAAATGCGGCCTTATGCAAAGTAATTGAAACGACAACGACAGGTTTTGTTCATGCGTTAGAAGGAGAAGGTATTTTTAATGCCAAAGTCTATTTATGTCAAAATGATGGAACATTAATGTCAATTGATTATGCTAAACAATTCCCAATTCTAACGATAGCATGTGGACCTACGAACAGTATTCGTGGCGCTTCTTATTTAGCAAAAATCAAAGATACGATGGTTTTAGATGTTGGCGGAACGACCTCTGATATTGGGGTTTTGCAGGATGGATTTCCAAGGGAATCTTCTGTAGCAGTAGAAGTAGGGGATATTCGCACAAACTTTAGAATGCCAGATATTATTTCTGTTGGGCTAGGTGGAGGCAGTATTGTCCGAGTAAATAACGGGGAAATTACGGTTGGTCCTGATAGCGTTGGGTATAAAATCGCTGAAGAAGCACTTGTTTTTGGTGGGAATACTCTTACGACGACAGACATTGCTGTTCGTCTTGGGTTAGCTGATGTTGGTGATCGTCGTTTAGTAGCGCATATTGACGAAGCGTTTGCGAAAGAAGTTCAAGCGGAAATTTCATCGTTAATTGAGCAAGCCATTGATAAAATGAAAACTTCATCAGAAGATGTTCAACTTGTATTAGTAGGTGGAGGCACTATTATTGTTCCAGATACTCTTCGAGGGGTCTCCAACATTGTTAAGTTTGAAAATGGGACTGTTGCAAATGCGATTGGTGCCTCTATTGCTCAAATTAGCGGTCAATATGAACAGATTTATATTTATTCTAAAGAGCCACGTGAAATTTCGCTGAAAGATGCTCAAAAAAAAGCAGTGAAACAAGCTGTATTAGCTGGAGCCCTTTCTGAGACGATTGAATTAGTGGAAGTAGAAGAAACACCCCTTGCTTACCACCCAGAAAATGCGACAAGATTGAAAGTTAAAGTGGTAGGGAAAATGGGTTAGTCTTACTTCACTTTGTTAGATAATTTTCTGTCAAAATCAATGATAATAATATAAAGAATTAGGCAGTAACTACAAGGAACAAATTCTTGTCGTTACTGCCTTTTTAATCGCCCAGTCGGAACAGAAATCAACCCCCTCATTATGCCTACGAATTAACAGACAGCTTTTCTGTGTGAATCTTTTTTTGCTCTTTGGAAGGCGAATGTCGATAAAATTCAGAAGTTGGGTGATAAAACGTAAAAGTTAGTCGATAAATCTAAAAAGTTGGGTGATAAAACGCAAACGTTAATCGATAAAACGTAAAAGTGTTCCGATAAAATTAAAACGTCTGTCATGTGAATAAGTTGATTGGAGTGAAGACTTGACGGCCTAAGGAATCACCCCCAATATTGCCTAAAATGCATACTTTATTATCATTAATTTCATTACAACCTGAAGGAAGAAGCCTATATTTTAAAGGTTCTTCCTTTTTTTAGCTTTTAATGCTTGCAAATCAAAAAGTCATAGTGTAATATTCAACTAGTACACTATGACACGAGGTGTTTATGTTGAAAAAATTTGCAGTACTTTTAAAAAAGGAATGGGTGCTCTATAGGACATGGCTATTTGTAGGGGTTTTTATAGGGATCATGCTGTCAATGGTAGTTCCATATTTAATAAGGCGGTTTAGTGGTGAATTTGCGTTGGAAAATCAGGCGTCATTTGCCTTCTCGATACTAGTACTAGTCTTAGGTGGATTTTTTTCGATATTACAATTCCTAGCTAGTATGCGTCATGACTTAAAGAACAAAGAGATATGGCTGCATTCAACTAGCTCCATTGCACAGCTTGTAGGTGTGAAAATCGTATTTTCCATAATTGGATACGCGATCTTTAATTTTATCTTTGTGAGTATAGCTATTTACAAAGTCAAAGATGAAATTATAGGCAACTTCGCACAATTACTTTTACTACTTTTATTTTTTGTAGCCATTATTGTTATTCTTCAATTGATGATGTTTGTGATACTGCTACTATTTTTAGCATTGAATCTCCAAATGAAACACTTTATTGGAAGTTTTTCCATTGTGATCACGATGGTGGCCTTTTTCATTAGTATGAATGAATGGTTTAAATTTACAGATAGTAAATTATATGATAATATTTTCCATCATATAGGGATTCGTTTAACGGATCTGGAACGATTTTTCCCAAAGACACCAATAATGAAGCTCAGCTTGGGTACAATGTATGTTGTTGAAGAGCTAGCTACTATCATTTTGGTCGCCTTCCTATTTTTCATAGCGACAAAGTGGCTTGAAAAGGTGGTTTTACGATGACAATCGACTTTTCACGTGATAAGCCCATATATAGTCAGCTCGTAGATCGGATATGTGGAGACATTTTGAAAGGGAAGCTAGTTCTTGGGGATCGACTTCCTTCGGTTCGAGAATATGCAGTGGAAACAGGTGTCAATGTAAATACTGTGCAGCGGGTGTATAAGGAGTTAGAAGCAATGAATATAACGGAAACCAAACGAGGTCAAGGTACATTTATTACTACCGATGAAGGGCGAATTGCTCTTTTACGGGAAGATATGAAAAATCAACTGGCAGATCATTTTTTAACTTCCATTGAAGCACTTGGATTTTCAAAGGAAGAGATGCTCGTTGTTTTACAAAATAAATCGTGAGGTGAAATAAATGCTACAGCTATCAAACGTTTCTTTTCGTTATATGAAAAAGCCTATTCTACAAGATGTGTCTTTTTCCTTTCCTGTTGGACAAATCATAGGGCTTGTTGGAGAAAATGGTAGTGGCAAGTCTACACTATTAAAAGTGTTGGCAGGCCTATTACGTCCATCAAGTGGTGAGGTATTGCTAAATGGAACGCCTGTTACACGCAGAAGTGCTGATAAAATTGCCTATTTACCAGATATCGATTTATTTTTTGATTTTTACACAGGTGAGCAGCTTTTTCAGCACTATGCCTCTCAATTCGAAGATTTTTCGTATGATAAGGCTTGTATAGTTGCAGAGTTTTTACAGGTTGATAAAAATGTGAAGCTACGGCAATTATCAAAGGGGAACCGTGGTCGAATGAAAATGGCCGCAACTCTTGGGCGAGAAGTACCCTTTTATTTAATGGATGAGCCTTTTTCTGGTCTTGATCCAATTGTTCGTGAACAGCTTATTAAAGGGTTAATTCAATTTACAGATATTGAACACCAAACAATACTGTTATCTACACATGAGTTATATGAGGTAGAGCCTATTTTAGATCAAATCATTTTACTGCAAGATGGTTCAATAATTGCACATGAGGAAGTAGAGACGATTCGAGATGTTTCGAATAAGGGTGCTGTGCAATGGATGAAGGCGTACTATAAGAAAGGATGAAATTTATGACAACAAAACCAATTGTTCAATTGCAAAATATATCAAAAACCATTGGTGGTAAGCAATTGATTCAGCAATTAAATATCGATTTATATCCAGGTCAAATTACTGGATTTTTAGGACCGAATGGCGCAGGGAAAACGACGACAATTCGTATGATGACAGGGCTTATGCATCCAACTGAGGGGAATGTCATTATTGATGGTCTTTCCTTACAGGACAATTATGAGGAAGCGATTAGTAAGGTCGGCGTAATTGTAGAAAATCCGGAAATGTATAAATTTATGACGGGCTATAAAAACTTACTGCACTTTGCGCGTATGCATAAAAACGTTACAAAAGAGCGTATTGAAGAGGTCATTAAACAAGTTGGTCTTGAGAAACGCATTCATGAAAAGGTATCGACGTATTCGTTAGGGATGCGTCAGCGTTTAGGACTCGCACAGGCACTACTTCATCGACCAAAGTTTTTAATTTTAGATGAACCAACAAATGGTCTAGATCCAGCAGGTATCCGCGAGTTTCGTATGTATTTGCGTAAAATTGCGGTGGAAGATGGAGTATCTGTTTTTGTCTCCAGTCACTTATTATCCGAAATTGAGTTAATGTGTGATCGAGTAGCTGTCATACAAAATGGCAAACTCATCGATATTCGTGATATCAACGTTGAAACTTCTTCGTTTTATTATATTGAAGCTACACCAAATGATCAGGCTGCAGCACTTATACAAAAGCTCGATTACAACCTTGTAGCGGAAAATAACGGTTATGTAGTGGAAATAAAGAAAGAGGATATACCGAAACTCATTTCGCAATTTGTTAATGAAGGAATTCAAATATTTGCCGTTCAACCGCATCAAAAAACGTTAGAGGATCAATTCCTAGAAATGACAGGAGGTGGCCAAATTGCTGAAGCTAATTCAAAATGAATGGATGAAATTATGGCATAAAAAAGGAACTTGGGTAATGGTCGCGCTATTAATCCTCTTTATTATTGGTCCTGGTATTATGATGAAATACTATGAAACAAAAACGACAGAGGATATAACGTGGCAAGAAAGTGAACAGAAGGCTATTAATAATAATAAAGAGATGATGAAAGAAGACGGATTATCGGCAGAGGATAAAAAACGCTTCGAGGAGCAAATTGCTATTTCTGAGTATCGATTAGCAAAAGATGTGCCGTCTCAAGAAGATCTAAGCGTAGCAAGCTTTATGTCATTTTCGGGTGGCATGCTGACTTTAATTACATTATTTACGGTTATTACTGCAGCAAGTATTGTATCTAGTGAATTCTCTACTGGTACGATTAAAATGCTATTAACGCGTCCGGTTTCGCGAGCAAAAATATTAACTTCAAAATTACTGACAACTTTCATTTTTGGACTCTTATTGTTTGTTGTCAATGTAGTAGTAAGTGCTCTTGTTGGACTGATACTATTTGGTGGTACAACTGGTGTTGAACTAGAAATGGTCAACGGTCAGGTTGTTGAAAAAGCAGTATGGAATGATCTAGCATACCACTATTTACTTTCTGGCGGAAACTTTGTCATGTCAATATTGTTTGCTTTTTTAGTGGGCTCAGTTTTCCGTTCAAGCTCTTTAGCGATTGGCTTAACGATGTTCTTATCTTTTACAGGTGGAATGATTGTGATGTTCTTAAGCAGATTTGAAATCGTTAAATATATTTGGATTACACATTCGGATTTAACACAGTATGAAAGTGGTCAATTTATAGTAGATGGTATGACAATGCCATTCTCACTCACAATTCTTGCGATTTACGCTGTAATTTTCCTTGTGATCAGCTATATGTCCTTTATGAAACGTGACGTCACAGCATAACTAAAAGAATTATGAACTGCAGCCCAATTGGTTAAAGAGAAGCTTCCAATTGGGCTGCAGTTTGTTACAATGCGTAGACTATATACATCCTTGTAAATAAGATCTGCGATGGCTTCACTGAATTTATAATATTAAGGACCTTCATTTCAAAAATAATGTTTATTTTTTGTACGAGTGGTAATATAATTGATAGCAACAACTTAATGAAAACGCTTTTTTTTTCTATTAAGTGGTCTAGACAACTATACCAAAGGGGGATAATAATGTTAGCTTTCTTACAAAAAATCGGTAAGTCGTTAATGTTTCCAATCGCTACATTACCAGCAGCCGCAATATTGTTACGCTTAGGCTCTGATGACATGCTTGGTGCAGTGTCAAATGACGTTATTAAGCATATTGCAAGTATTATGGCAGCATCTGGTGATGCGATTTTGGGTAATTTACCTATTATATTTGCGATCGGTATCGCGATGGGTCTAGCACATGATAATAGTGGTGGTGCAGCATTAGCGGGCGCCATTGCACATCTGGTGTTAGTCGCAGTATTAGGATCTGTAAATGAAGACCTGAATATGGGTGTATTCGGTGGTATTATTGCAGGTATTACAGCAGGCTTACTTTATAACAAATTCTATAATGTAAAATTCCCAGAATGGCTGTCATTCTTCGGAGGACGGCGTTTTGTGCCAATTATAACGTCCATCACTATGGCAATTTTAGCAGGTATTTTAGCTGTTATATGGGGACCAATTCAAGGTGGTATTGATTCAGTAGGGAACTGGTTAATCGGTGCTGGATCACTTGGTGTTGGGTTATATGGCTTCTTAAATCGTCTATTAATTCCAGTCGGTCTACATCATGTTATTAATACGATCATATGGTTTGACTTTGGTGAATTTACAAATGCTGCAGGCGAACTTGTCAAAGGAGATATTCATCGATTTTTAGCAGGAGACCCATCAGCAGGACATTTTCAAGCAGGTTTCTTCCCAATCATGATGTTTGGATTACCAGCAGCGTGTCTTGCGATGTACTTTGCAGCGAAAAAGAAAAATCGTGCAGTAGTCGGTGGAATGTTCGTATCCATCGCGTTGACAGCATTTTTAACAGGTGTAACAGAGCCTATTGAATTTACATTTATGTTTTTATCGCCAGTACTTTATGGGATCCATGCAGTCTTAACAGGTATTTCGCTCGCCGTTGCCTATATGATTGGATTCCGGGACGGTTTTGCTTTTTCTGCAGGTTTAATTGACTATCTTTTAAACTTTGGTTTAGCAGATAGTCCATGGCTATTACTTCCATTAGGATTAGGTTTCGGGGCAATTTACTTTGTAGTTTTCTATTTCTTAATCAAGAAGTTAGATTTAAAAACACCTGGTCGTGAAGACGAAGATGAAGAAGGGGCAGATGTTACTTCAGCTGTTTCTGATGATTTAGATGTACGTGCTTTCCATACAATCGAAGCATTAGGTGGACAAGAAAATATTAAGCAAGTTGATTACTGTACAACACGTCTTCGTATGACTGTTGGTGATACGGATCAAGTGGATGAAAAAACATTAAAACAAACGGGCGCACGTGGTGTCATGCGTATTAGTAAGACAAATGTACAAGTGATTATCGGTACATCTGTAGAGTTTTTGGCAGAAGCCATGAAAGATCGCCTGAAAAAGGGGAATCCAGCTCCTACAAATGTAGATTTACAAAAAGAAGTGCCTGTTGAAGAAGAAACAACAGCAGAAGGAACAATCCCTTCTAATGATTTTGAAATGCCAATTACAGGAGATTTAATACCGTTATCTGACGTGCCAGATGAAGCATTCTCGTCAGGCATAATGGGGCCAGGTTTTGGTATTCATCCAAAGGATAGTACAGTTCATGCGCCATTTGATGGTCAAGTAGTAATGGTTTTCCCAACGAAGCATGCGATCGGCTTAAAATCTAATACAGGTGTAGAAATATTAATTCATGTCGGTTTAGATACGGTCACTCTAAATGGTGAAGGTTTTGAAGCGATGGTTACAGAGGGTCAATTAATTCAACGTGGTGATACTTTATTAAAAGTTGATTTTGAGCGTATCAAAGACAAAGTACCGTCTATCGTCACACCAGTTGTTTTCACAAGTTTAATGGGACAAGAAATTACACTTGAAAAAACTGGTTTCCAACGAGCAGGTTCTCATAACATTATTTCGATGAAGAAGTAACAAACAAGGGATGCTGTCTAAAAAGGTCCATCTAACAAAATGAAGATGCATTAATAGTAAATCCGCTATACTTTCTGTGGGACAGCCTGAGTCACATCTTTATCCCACAGGAAGCTATGCGGATATTATCGCTTCAAATATACTATTTTTAGTTTTAGGACAGTATCTTCTATCAATCCTAGGAGATGTTTTTAATGAATTTATTAATCCGTAACATCACAGTCGTCAATGCAAATGGACGAAAGGAATGTGTCGACGTTTTCATAAAGGATGGGAAAATTGCACTGATTGCGCAAAGAATTAACGCAGATCATGTGCAACTATTAGATGGTACAGGGAAATTTTTAGTCCCTGGTTATATCGATATGCATATTCATGGCTCTGCTCAAATGGACACGATGGATGCATCGAATGAAGGTCTTCATACGATGGCGAAATCACTTGCCAAAGAAGGCACAATAGGCTTTTTAGCAACGACGATGACACAAAGCTATCAAAATATTGAACGTGCCATTGAAAATATTGCGCAGTTTACTTCAAATCCAGATGAGGCAGAACTTCTAGGTATTCATGTAGAAGGTCCTTTTATATCAAAAAAGCGTGTAGGTGCACAGCCGCTTGAACATGTTGTACCACCTGATTTCGCTGTTTTTACAAAGTGGCAAAACATGAGCGCCAATAAAATTAAAGAAATTACAATGGCGCCAGAAGAACCAAATGGATTTGAGGTAGTTCAAGCAATTGCAGAAAGCGGTGTGGTTGTATCAATTGGTCATTCTGATGCAACATTTGAACAAATGAAAGAAGCGGTTCAGCATGGTGCAACACAAGGCACACATTTATACAACCAAATGCGCCCATTCCATCATCGAGATCCAGGTGTTGTCGGTGGCGTATTATTATTAGAGGAAATTAAGGCAGAAATCATTGTTGATTTTATTCATATGCACAAGGATGCTGTGGATATGGCATATCGTTTAAAAGGAGCAGACGGTATTATTTTAATTACCGATGCAATGCGAGCAAAAGGAATGCCATATGGGGATTATGACTTAGGTGGTCAAATGGTTCACGTCTCCGAAAGTGGAGCTCATTTATCAAATGGAGCTCTTGCTGGTAGTGTATTGAAGATGGACCAAGCTGTACGGAATATGCAACTCATCACGAACTGCACGTTAGAAGAACTAGTTAAAATGTCGAGCTACAATGCAGCAAAACAACTAAAATTGGCAAACAAAGGACAAATCGAACAAGGATTCGATGCGGATGTTGTAATTCTGGATGAACATTTAATGTTGCAACAAACAATTAAGGCTGGCAAGGTAATCTACGAAGCCTAAGAAGTCGTATGCTAGTTATTAGGTTTAAAAAATAAATAAGGGGGAATAGAAATTGAGACTGGAACGCTTTGCTTCAAAAGAAGATTTATACGCTCGTGCAGTAGACATTATCGTGAATGCTAAAAATGAGGGTGCTACAACGTTCGGTCTAGCTACAGGTGGTACAATGGAAGCGTTATATACTAAAATTTGTGAGACTAATATCGATTTCGCTAATTGTATTAGCTTTAATCTAGATGAATACGTTGGACTAAGTGCTAAACATGAACAAAGTTACGCATATTATATGTACAAACATTTATTTCACAACAAACCATTTAAAGAATCCTATCTACCGAATGGTTTAGCCGATCATCCTACAGAGGAAACGGTAAGCTATGAATCATTATTACAGCAGCATCCATTAGATTTTCAATTGCTTGGGATCGGACAAAACGGTCATATCGGTTTCAATGAACCAGGCACATCATTTGATTCGTTGACACATCTTGTAACGCTTGAAGAATCAACACGTCAAGCAAATGCACGTTTCTTTGATTCAATTGATGACGTTCCAACCCAAGCATTTACGATGGGGATTCAATCCATCATGCGCGCTAAGTGCATATTGTTAATCGCTGTTGGAGAAGCAAAACGTAATGTATTAGAACGTGTGCTTGCATCTGAATATACAGAAGATGTACCAGCAAGTGTATTAACAAAACATCCAAATGTTATCATTTTAACAGATTTACAAAAAGAGGAGAATGAACAATGAAAACAAAACAATTTACAGTAGTAGACCCACAAGGAATTCACGCACGTCCAGCTAGCCAGCTTGTAGCAGCAGCAACACCATTTGCTTCTTCTATAGAATTGCAGACGGAACAAAGAACGGCAAATTTAAAATCTATTTTAGGTGTTATGGGATTAGCCCTAAAACAAGGTTCAACATTTACACTACAAGTAGAGGGGGAGGATGAAGAACAAGCGTTTACTGCATTAACGAATTTAATTTCAGAAACGGGGCTAGCACAATGATACAACTCAAAGGTATTGCCGCATCAGACGGCATTGCCATTGCGAAAGCATATCGTTTAATTCAACCGGATTTAACGTTTACGAAAATGACTATTCAGGATATTGATGCAGAGCAACAACGTTTAGCGGCAGCGCTCGAAAAAACAGAAGAAGAGTTAGCCGCAATTCAACAGCTAACGCATGAAAAGTTAGGCGCGGAAGAGGCAGCAATTTTCGGTGCACATTTACTTGTCGTAAAAGATCCAGAATTAATTGGACCTATCAAACAAAAAATTGCTGATGAAGCGGTGAATGCAGAATATGCATTGAGTGAAGTTTCAACGATGTTTGTATCATTATTTGAAGGTATGGACGACGAATATATGAGTGAGCGTGCTGCAGATATTAAAGATGTATCAAACCGCATTTTAGCACATTTACTCGGTGTACATATTCCAAATCCAAGCAATATTAGTGAACAAGTGATTGTTGTAGCATCTGATTTAACACCTTCTGAGACAGCACAATTGGACCGCAACTTTGTACTTGGCTTTACAACGGATATTGGTGGTCGTACATCACACTCTGCCATTATGGCACGTTCACTTGAAATTCCAGCCGTTGTAGGGACAGGTACAGCTACTAAGTCTATTCAAGATGGTGATTTATTAATCGTGGATGGATTAACAGGCGATGTACTTGTGAACCCAACAGAAGCCGTTGTTGCAACCTATAGAAAAAAAGCGGAAAACTTTACTGCTCAACAAGTAGAATGGGCAACATTACTACATGAAAAAACGATTTCCAAAGATGGAGTTCAAGTTGAACTAGCTGCAAACATTGGGTCACCAAATGATTTAGAAGGTGTACTTCGTCACGGTGGTGAAGGAATCGGTTTATATCGTACAGAATTTTTATATATGGGACGAGACAACTTACCATCTGAGGAAGAACAATTTACGGCATATAAAATGGTATTAGAAGGAATGAAAGGCAAAGCAGTTGTTATCCGAACACTTGATATTGGTGGAGATAAAAATTTACCCTATTTACCGCTCCAAGAAGAAATGAATCCGTTCCTCGGACATCGAGCGATTCGTCTATGTTTAGAGTATCAAGACATTTTCCGTACACAATTGCGTGCATTACTACGTGCATCCAATTACGGTAACTTAAAAATTATGTTCCCTATGATTGCGACATTGCAAGAATTCCGTGACGCGAAAGCGATTCTTTTGGAAGAAAAGGAAAACCTACTTGCACAAGGCGTAGCTGTTAGCGAACAGATTGAAATCGGCATTATGGTTGAAATTCCTTCGACGGCAGTGATGGCAGATATTTTTGCGAAAGAAGTGGACTTCTTCTCGATTGGTACAAATGATTTAATTCAATATACGATGGCAGCGGATCGTATGAACGAAAAAGTATCTTATTTATATCAACCTTATAATCCGGCTATCTTGCGTTTGGTTAAAATAGTCATTGATGCAGCACACAAAGAAAAGAAATGGGCCGGTATGTGTGGTGAAATGGCAGGAGACGAATATGCTGTACCACTATTACTTGGTTTAGGTCTAGATGAATTTTCAATGAGTGCAACATCCATTTTAAAAACACGTTCCTTAATTAAAAATTTATCTGTAGCGGATATGCAAGCATTAGCAACAGAAGCGTTACAATTAGCAACATCCGATGAAGTGTTAGATAAAGTTAAGCAAGCAATTCACTAATTGTTTGCAAATATGAGACTAGACAAAAAGTAGTTGAAGATGGAGATCTTCAACTACTTTTTTATATGAATAATTTCCATGAAAAAGGTTCATCATCAAAAGTTGTGGATGACTTTTGTTAAAACGTATACTATGTAAATAAGTTGATTGGAGTGGAGACTGGGCGACTCCTTGGGGATTAGTGTCACAGATGAGACCCTGGAGCGAGCAACGCGAGTGAAGCGGCTCATCGGACGCCCCCAGGAAAGTGCCCAGTCGGAACGGAAATCAACCCACGTTTTGGTGATGATCCATGAAAAACTAGAGAGGCCTATTTATGGAAACAGAATGGTTACGAACTTTTATTATTGCTGCGAAAACAGAGAATTCTCGTGAGACGGCAGAACAACGTTTTATTACACAATCAACAGTTTCTAAGCATATTCAACACCTAGAAAAAGAACTACAAACAACACTTTTTGATAGACAGGGGAAGCATGTGAAATTAAATCATATTGGTGCTCACTTCCTTCAACACGCAGAAAAAATGATGGCAACGATTGATGAAGGATTACAAAATACTGTATCCTTCTTGGATGGTTATACGTCCCAGTTAACGATTGGTGTCGCACCACAAATTGCCAATTCTACATTGCCAGTATTCATTCAAACATTTCAGCAGCAAAAACCTTCCATTCAAATAACGATCGAACTGTTAAAGTCCAATGAAATCGGGGAAGCGGTATATGCTGGCGTAGTAGATATCGGTTTATCAAAATTGACATCAACGCGTGATCTTCACACAGTTCTTCTCGCACAGGAACCACTACAATTGATTGCTCCGATATCAAAAAAGGCGATAGATGCACGGACTCTTTTACAGCAGGAAACTATATTAACACATGAATATGCACCTTACTGGCAGGACATACAACAGGTAATACAGCAATTTCCAAGCTATAAAAGTATGAATATTAATCAAACAGAGGTTATTAAAAACTTTGTTAAGCAAGGATTAGGAATTGCTTTTTTACCAAAGAGTGTAATTGAGGCTGAATCTCACCAGCAATTACTTCATAGCTATTCGTTAAAGGAATGTGCCCATATTGTTTCGAATACTTATTTTTTAACGAAATATGTAACAGCGGATATTGAGGCGTTTTTAGCAGTTTGTCATCTAATTTACAAAGATGCAGTTGGTAGGTAAATAGTGGACTGAAAAACGTTAAATGAAATTAATGTTAGGTCGTTAAAGGCCTATTAGATTGGGTAATTGTATGAATGAAACACTTTTACTGTCTATATTGTTTATAATATTCTTGAATTTCTTATGCAAAGTTGGTGTAATTGGAAAATGATAGTGTTAATCGTCGATGATGAAGAAAAGATTACAGAGGTATTGGCATCTTATTTTGAAAATAACGGAGATCATACATATATTGCACATACAGGAGAATCCGCAATCCAAGTGATCGATCAAGTACCTCTTGATATGATTATTTTAGATTTAATGTTGCCGGATATGGCTGGAGAAGACATTTGCCAATATGTAAAATCAAATTACGATATTCCTGTGATTATGCTTACAGCAAAAATCTCTATTGATGATAAGGTAATTGGATTTGAAATGGGCGCAGATGACTATGTAGTTAAACCATTTCATCCGAAAGAAATATTAATAAGAGCAGAAAGGTTGTTACCCAGTTCACATAAAAAACAAATTATTATTTTAGGACAGTTGGAATTCCATAAAGATGAGAGAAAAGTATTTGTAAATCATCAAAGCATTCAGCTCACGCCACATGAATTTAGCATTTTACTATTACTGGCTGAAAATCCTAAAAAGGTTTTTAGCAGGGATGATATTATTCAAAAAATATATAGTTTTGATTTGAACATAAATCCTCGTATTGTGGATCAACATATTAAAAATATTCGTAAAAAAATGAAGGAAGAGTACATCCAAACTGTCTTTGGTTTGGGATACAAAATAAATGAAAAGGTTATAAATCAATGAAATTTCATATAAAAATTGCCTTAATTATAGCTATCTTTTCTACAAGCATACTCTTATTCATCACAGGGATATTACTTTATAAAGGTCATGAACATTTGATGATGCTCCAAATTCCAGATTCTAAGGAATTAATTCACCATTTTGATATGGCATTAAGGGAAACGGCAATGTGGTCATTAGGCATTTTGCTTATTTTTATACTAATTTCTAGTTTATTAATTGCAAAAACATTAACGAAACCTATCCAAGAACTGAATCACTTTGCGTTAAGACTAGTGCGTGGAGACCGTCATTTAAATATCAGCTATACGATTAATGATCAAATTGGTCAATTAGGTAAATCACTGATGAAACTAGATGAAACATTAAACGCTTATGAACTCCGTCGGAAAGAAATGACACAGGATCTTGCACATGAAATTCGTAATCCATTAGCCTCAATAAAAAGCTATTTAAGTGCATTTGAAGATGGGATTTGGACAGCTACTCCAGATCGTTTGAAAGCATGTGTCGAGGAAATTGATAGGCTAATTCTTCTTGTTGGAGAATTAGATACATTAAATGATATTAATAATCCTACATTTAAGGTCATGATGAAAGAGCAACCGATTGCTAATGTAATCGAAAAGTCTGTTATTACGTTGGCAAGTGAATTACTTGAAAAAGAAATACAGGTAGAATTGGATTTAGACAAAACAATCTATGCAAAAGTAGATGCCTTGAGATTGAATCAAATTCTACACAATATTATAAAAAATGCAATGTACCATGTTCAAAAAGATGGCATTATATTCATCAAATTATTTAAAAAAAGTGGCGATTATATAATTCTTGTACATGATAATGGCGTTGGTATGGATGAAGAAACAAGTAAAAAAATCTTTGAACGAAATTACCGAGTGGAAAATCGATATACTGGTAACGGTATTGGTATGACAATTACCAAAAAACTAGTAGAAGCACATAACGGTACAATTTCCGTCAAAAGTGAGAAAAATATAGGAACAACATTTTGTATACAAATGCCGTTTTCTACATAATTCCTACACAACTGTTCTATATACTTTAGGTGAAAGGAATGGTTGACATGAGGAAAATAGCATTAGTAGTAGGTATTATTGCAAGTTTGGGTATACTTGGGGCTTGTAGCCAAGGAAAAAGTAACGATATGAAGGACATGGATCATTCCTCTATGAAGATGGAGGGGATGGATCACTCTTCAAAAGATATGAAAGACATGGATCATGACAAGATGAAGGGCCATGAGAGTCATAGCAATGTGGTAAGTTTAAACAATTCAACAGGGGAAAATGAAGTGAAAATCCCGGCTGAACTTAAAAGGAATAATAAAGATGAAAATGTATACACAGTTAAGGCTCAAAAAGGAAAAACAGAAATTTTCGATGGTGTTCAAACAAATACGTATGGGTATAACGGATCGTTTCTCGGCCCGATGATTCGTCTTGAAAAAGGTGAAACTGTAAAGATTAGAACTATCAATGAACTTGATGAGAATACAACTTTTCATTGGCATGGACTAGAAGTGTCAGGGGAAAAAGATGGTGGGCCACAAAGCATTCTGAAACCTGGAGAAGAAAAAATTCTCGAATTTAAAGTAAATCAGGAAGCAGCAACGCTATGGTTCCATCCCCATCCACATGGAAAAACGGCTGAACAGGTATATAACGGGCTTGCAGGCTTAGTTTATATTGAAGATGATCAATCAAAAAGTCTTGGATTGCCAAATGATTATGGAAAGAACGATTTCCCTTTGATTTTCCAAGATAGAACATTTGATGATAAGAAGCAATTGAATTATAGCTCTGCAATGAACACAGACGGAACGATTGGAGATACATTATTAATTAATGGAACGCTCAATTCTAAATTGACTGTAAACAAAGAGAAAGTGCGTCTTCGTTTATTAAATGGATCTAATGCTAGAAATTATACCTTTAAATTAAATACAGGGGATTCCTTTTTTCAAATCGCAACGGATGGTGGTTTCTTGAATGAACCCGTTTCTTTAAAAGAGATTACACTAACGCCTTCCGAAAGAGCAGAAATCGTAGTTGACTTTTCAAAAATGAAGGATGTTAATGACCTAGCTTTAATAAATGAGGATGGAACTGTCCTTTTACCATTTGTAGTTACTGATCAAAGTGGAGAGACGAGTAGGGTCCCTAAACAATTGAATGATCTGTCATTAGAAGATAAAGAAATGGATCTACCTGTCACAAAAAAAGTGGAACTCTTTGGAATGATGGACATGGTAACGATAAACGGGAAGAAATTTGATCCGGAAAGAATTGATTTTACCCAAAAACAAGGGGTTACTGAGGTATGGGAAATTTATAATAAACCAGATATGATGGGTGGCATGATTCATCCATTCCATATTCATGGAGCACAATTTACAATACTCTCTCGTGATGGGAAAAAGCCACCTGAAAATGAACTAGGATGGAAGGACAGTATCTCCGTAAAACCAGATGAGACAGTAAAAATAGCTGTAAAATTTAAGCATAAAGGCGTTTACATGTTCCATTGTCATATTCTAGAGCATGAGGATAATGGAATGATGAGTCAAATTAAGGTGGATTAACACTTAATTGTGATTAAAATGAAGTTTGATTAAAATCCTGTGTTAATTTTTTGATACAGGATTTTTCTTTTATATTCTTGTGAATGATTATAATGAATAGCTATTTTTTTAACGAAATATTGCACAGCTGATATCGAGGCGTTCTTAGCAGTTTGCCATCTGATATACAAAGACGTAGTAGTTGGTACTAAATCTGTGACTTACTATAAAAAATAGAAGGTGTTTATAGATGTATAGTTTAATGTCGAAAATAAGCCAAATCATTAGTGGACCTATTACAGTATTTTTAAACTCCTATGAACATTCCCCATTCATTGTTGCGATTCTTCTTGGATTAATAGGCGCTTTAGCTCCTTGTCAATTAACGGGGAATATGAGTGCTATTACTTTTTATGGAAATCGAACATTGCAAATGAAAAACAATTGGCAAGAAATTGTTTTTTTTAAACTTGGGAAAGTCGTCGTATTTAGTTTAATAGGTTTTTTCGCCTGGTTATTCGGTCAGTCCTTTGAAACTGAGATGACTAAGTATTTTCCTATTTTTCGTAAAGCGATTGGTCCAATCATGCTCATAACAGGACTCGTGCTAATTGGAATTTTAAAATTGAAATTTCTAAATCGAATACCTAAGTATATTCCGTCTGTTTTAAAAGAGGGGAAATTGGGCTCCTTTCTGATGGGTGCTAGTTTTTCCATAGCCTTTTGCCCTACGATGTTTGTGCTATTTTTCGTGTGGTTAATGCCAACAGTCGCAACTTCTTCGTATGGGGTAGCTTTACCGGCCATTTTTGGTATAGCAACCTCTGTGCCACTACTAGTGATGCTAGGGCTTATTCATTTATTTGACGCAAAAAGGTTCATTATGCGTACAAGCATGAAAATGGGACGAGTGATTCAAATTGTAGCGGGTGTTATTCTGATTTTTATAGGCGTTACGGATACGATTACATACTGGGGATTGTCTTAAAGAGAGGCAGAAGCAAGAAAAGTAAGGGTAGTATATTCAAACATAATAGCAATATCTACTTTCAATATTTCGCCTTTCTCCTGTTAAAATAAACAACCGCTTATAAATGGTTGTACAGGAGAAAGGCGAAATTTTTTGATTTCATTCATGGTAACGTGCTTTTATGTATAATAGAGCAGATAATACTAAAATTTTCTTTTAAACATATACAGAAAGAGTGAAAAAAATGATTGGTGCAACACTATTATTTATCCTCGCAGGAATTGGTGAAATAGGGGGCGGCTATTTAATTTGGCTTTGGTTAAGGGAAGGTAAACCATTTTATTGGGGAGTTATAGGCGGGATTGTGTTGGCTTTATATGGAGTTGTCGCTACTTTTCAGTCCTTCCCAACCTTTGGAAGAGTTTACGCAGCCTATGGGGGTGTCTTTATTGTCCTTTCCATTTTGTGGGGCTGGGGAATCGACGGAGAAAAACCAGACGTCTTGGATTGGGTTGGAGCTGGTATTTGTTTGATTGGTGTTTTGGTGATTTTAATACCTCGTTCATGATAGGTAGAATGTTACCTTATAAAAATTTTATGGACCTTTCCAATTTGAGTAAAATCATGTTGTGAAGGGTTTTTTATTTTAAATTTAAAATTTTATTGGAAAAAATAAAATTTTTGTAACGAATCTTATTAAATATCTATATATAAGTGTCACCGTAAAGATTCTAGAGAGAGGAGGGAGGAAAGTGGAGAATTTAAGTGAAATTTACAAATCTTATGCAGATGAAGTAAAACGGTTTCTTATTTGTTTAACAACTAATGTCGATTTAGCTGAGGAACTAACGCAAGAAACTTTTTATCAAGCTGTAAAGTCAATTGAGCGATACAACGGTGAATGTAAGATGTCTGTTTGGTTATGTCAAATTGCAAAGCATACATACTATAACCATTTAAAAAAGGAAAAACGTTATAGCCATAGTAGTGTAGAACAAATGATGGAAATGGGGTTGGATGTTCCATCTAATTCGGAATTACCAGACGTGGAACTTGCAAAACGTAATACATTTATTTCATTACATAGGGAAATTCATCTATTAAAAGAACCGTATCGTGAAATATTTTTACTTAGAACTTCCGTCAATCTTAGTTTCAAGGAAATTGGAGAGATATTCGATAAAAGCGAGAACTGGGCAAGGGTAACATATTATCGAGCTAAATTAAAATTGGTAGAAAGGGTGCGAGGTGATCATGATGAACTGTAATATTATAAAAGATTTATTACCTTCATATATTGATGGAATTTGTAGTGAAGATACTACTAAAGTTGTCGAGGAACATTTACATCATTGTGAAGAGTGTCGATTGTATTTAGAAGTGATGGAGCAGCCAACAAATAATATTCTGCCAGAAGAAGTAATGATAGCAAAAGCGCCATTTAAAAGAATAAATAAAAAACGTCGTATTCAAGTCTTAATTTCCATAATGATTACTTTTATTATTACAATTATAGGCTCTCTAGTTGTTCAAGAAGTGGGAGCTGTACATCAAATCTTTTTTCCGATGAGTACTGCTACTGTAAATTTAACGGATGATAAGGAAGAATGGAATACATTATATTTTAATGACGAAGATTATTTAAAGTTCGATAGTATTTTTTGGGACAAGGAAGTCGTTAATGATGCAAATAGTAATGGTAATGTAATCCTAAGAATCAAAGATGTAGATGGTCATGTTGTGGTTGATGAAATTGAGATATCACCAGGAAAAAGCATAAAATTGGATGGACTAAAAAATAATATAAAGTATTCTTTTGAAATTAAGGCTAAAAAAGGTCAGTTTTTCATTAATGTAGTTTGAAAACTAGAAGTTTGCTAAGATTACTATGTAAAACCACTAAATTTTCAAAATGATATGGAAGAACGTATATTACCAAATGAAAATATACGTTCTTAAACAAACGGAATGCTCGTTAGAAATTACGAAATGCAGTCAGGAATTTCAAACAAATAAATATAAAGAAAAAACGCTTGGATATTTTCCAAGCGTTTTTACGTCCTGAAATATTCGTCAATACTTTCTGCGATTTCATGTGTAAAATGACTGTTACCTTTTTACAGCAACAAAGCGTAATCTGCAATAATCAGCAACCCATTGATGATCCTGATAAAGCTTTGGCTTTAATAATTCTTCACATTTGTCATAAATCTGTTCTTTTTCAGTTTCTGATAAATGCTGAAGTATATTATTACTGAACATCACTAGCCAATTCCTTAGCCCATCCTCGCCTTGAAGCGGTGTTGGGCGCTCATATAGTGTAATCATTTCAACTGTAAATCCAGCGCCTTCCAACTTCGACTGATATTCTTCTAAAGTTGGAAAATACCATGGGAAATATTCCTTTATATAAGAAAGTTTTAATTCCTCCATACTTTTTTGAAGTGCCCAAACAATAGAAGCAATATTACCGTGTCCCCCCATTTCAGCGACGAATCGACCACCTTGTTTAAGTGCGCTGTAAATATTTTGAATGACTTTATCCTGCTGTTTCATCCAATGTAATGCAGCATTTGAAAAGACTGCATCGAATTGATTTGACATATGAAGTACGGTAGCATCCATTGTGTGAAACGTAATGTCTGGGTATTTTTGCTGTGCACCGATAATCATGTCATGGGATGCATCTATCCCTTGAACATGGGCACCAAGAGCAGCAATTTCATGAACTAAATCACCTGTACCACAGCCGACATCTAAAATACTTTCCTTTTTTTTGTGGTGCAAGTAAATCCACTAAGCTCCCTCCAAATTTTGAAACAAAGTCATGCTTTTTATCATATAAACTGGCATTCCATATTGTTGTCATTGTCCCTCAGCTCCTTTATTTTTAGCATAACAGAGAGTTTTATTGAACAGAAATGCGTAAAATTATCAATTTTGATTCCGAATTGGAATATAAGAGAGATAAACGCTGTAATAATGCGATACCGCTTCTGACCAATATCCATTGACTCAATCGGCTCATTGAAAGCCCTGCCGGAATGTAAATCAACCTCACGTTATGTTGATAAGCCAATATTGCTTTTGTTTTATTAATTTTATTAATTCGCACACTTTATTGTGTTACCGAAATATTGTTGTTTTTTTGTCAACATTTTTGGATAAATAGGCACCATTTGTCAACACGAATAATATGATATAAAAAAATAAGGGGTGTGGTTGAGTGAATTGGTTAATCATTTTGGCTTTTACTTTTTCATCCAGTATCGATAATTTGGGTGTCGGACTTTCATACGGGATTCGAAAGATAAATGTTAGATTTGATAAAAATATTTTAATCTCGGTCATTTGTTTTCTTATGAGTATGGCAGGCATTACATTTGGTGTATGGCTGTCAAAAATTCTTCCAGGTATGCTTCCTGTGGTCATCGGAGCGTTATTATTATTTATAATCGGAATTCGGATTATTCTTTTGGCTAAACCGCGGAAACAAGAAACTTCAATAGTGGATAGTAACAATGAAATACAGTCCAATAATAATGTTCAAGATATTTTAAGAAATCCCGAGGGTGCTCAATTCAATAAGTCTGGGGAAATTGGATGGGGAGAAGCTGTACTTCTCGGCATTGCCTTAGCGGCGAATGCACTTACGAATGGAGTAGGTGCAGGTTTACTCGGTCTTTCGCCGCTTGTCATCTCGATACTTGCTGCAATTGGGAGTTTTATTACGGTTTGGTTAGGTGTCAATTTAGGAAGTAAAGTAGCGGATGTTCGGATAGGCACATTTACTGTAGGGCAATTTGGAACAATTATTAGTGGAGTAATGTTGTTAATAATTGCTTGTGCTGCTTTCTTTTAACTTCTTTCAGTGGACGCAATTATGTCAAGCCGCGTAAATGTCTTTAAGTGTTGACAAAATGTCAACGTAATTATACACTTCTTGAGAATGATAATTTCATTTTAAACAACTGCTTTAAGTCATGTTAGTCACTGTAAGAAGGGAGAATCGAAAATGGCTGAACAGAGAAACAGTAATACACTTGGTTTATTGCTGAGAGAGTTATTGAAAGAACGTTCATTATCTATGCGGAAGTTTAGTGAACTCACTGAAATCGATACAGCTACGATCTCACGGATAATAAATGATAAGAGAAAAGCGACACCACAACATTTAGAAAAATTTGCTGACTGCCTTGAAGTTCCTTTAATCAATCTTTTTGAAGCAGCAGGATACCCGATTGAACAGAAACAAGAAGAATCAGATTCAGATTCAGACATTCATACGTCTGTTGACGCAATACAAGCTCTTCTTAAATCTTCAAATGTTTACGATGATCAATTTACGGTATCAAATGTTGAACAGAAACTAGAAAGCTATGGATTATATGCGCAAACAGAAGAAGGTAAAAATACGATTCTTAAGGATTTTGATGAAAAAATTAAGAGTGTAGGAAGCATAGGTCCATTTATAAGCCAATTAAAAGAGCTATATGAGAAATTCACATCGGGGAAAGGAACACTTTTTGAACTAACCTTAATTGGAAGTACATTATTATATTTTATTATTCCAGTAGATGTTATACCGGATTATTTATTTCCTATTGGTTATTTAGACGATGCAATAGCCGTACAACTTACTACAAAGGCATTACTAAAAAAAATAACTTAGAGTTAAATGATAGGTGGATTGATTTATGAGAAGAAGTAAAAAGAATCGTAAATGGCTAAGAAATTTGTTCTTAGCATTCGCATTAGTAGTCGTAGCAGGGATTATTTATGGGGTTTATCAATACAATAGCGGATTGGCTATGGCAGACGATAGTCATATAAAAGATAACGAAAAGGCGTATGACCCATTTGAAGGTGCGGATGTGCAATTTGGTCAGATTAATGTGCTATTAATGGGAAGTGACGCTAGAGACGAGGATGGTAGATCGGATAGTTTAATGATTGCACACTATGATCAAACGACAAATGATGTCAAACTGATTTCTATTATGAGGGATACGTATGTAGACATCCCAGATCACGGAATGAATAAAATAAATGCTGCTTTTGCTTTTGGAGGTCCTGAACTTGTAAGGAAAACAATTAAGCAAAATTTTGATATTGATGTTAATTACTACGCTCTTGTGGATTTTAAAGGTTTCCCTAAAATTATAGATCTTTTAGCACCGGATGGGATTGAGGTTGATATTCCTTATGAAATGTCTCATGGAATTGGTATGACATTACATCCTGGTGAACAAGTTTTACATGGTAACGAGTTATTAGGTTATGTACGTTTCCGCCACGATCGTTTAAGTGATTTTGGGCGAGTGGAACGCCAGCAAGAAGTTTTGACAAAGGTCAAAGAACAAATCGGTGTTTCAAGTTTAATGAATTTACCAAAAATACTGGGTGTTGCAGATTCCTACATTGATACAAATGTTGATAATAAAACAATCCTGACAATTGCAAAAGGGATGGTAAATGGAAAGTCTAAAGGTATTGACACTTTACGAATTCCTGTTGCAAATGCTTATGAAGACAAACGAGTAGATGTAGGTGACGTCTTGGATATTGACTTAGATAAGAACAAACAGGCATTAGAAGAGTTTTTATCATCAAAGGACAATGAAAAAAATACTAAGACAGACGACGTTTCATCTTAAGAAACAAGGGCATCAAGCAATACACAATAAAATTAGAGTATGTTTTGAACAGTTTTTCAAAGCATACTCTTTTTGTTATTTTAATAAAGTTCACAAAGCTGAAAGACACTAAAGAAAAAAGGTAGCTGACGAATTCATCAGCTACCCATCTTATTTTTCAAGCTTCGTTAATGTTTTACCGCTCCAACCAAAGATGACCGTCAAAATTGGTCCGAGTAGACAGAAGAAGGTAAATGGTAGGTAAGTTGTTGTTGGTATATCTAGTACACTAGCAATGAAAATACCACAAACACTCCACGGGACAAGAGGATTGACTACAGTACCTGCGTCTTCCATAACCCGGGATAAATTTTTAGGAGCCAGCCCGACCTTCTCAAATTGTGCTTTAAATGCTTCACCAGTTAGTAGGATGGATAAATATTGCTCACCAATTAATGTGTTAACACCAATCCCCGTAATGGCAGCTCCTGTAATAACAGAGCCAGCACTTTTAAAGAAGCTCTCTACCTTCGCTAAAATACTTTGAATAATGCCGAGCGTAAATAATAGACCGCCCATTGTTAAGGCTAATAAGACTAAGGCAATTGTAAATAGCATACTGTTCATACCACCGCGACTCAGTAATGCATCCACATCTTCATTACCCGTAGTAGATACATAGCCTTCAAAAAGGATTTTAAAGACATTTGATAGTGCAATCGGTTCTTGTATATAGGCAAGTCCAACACCGATAACTGAGACGACTGCGAGTGTGATAAGTGCAGGTGCTTTATAAAAAGTCATAATAACGAGAACAACTATTGGCAATAATGTATACCAATGAATAAGTCCAGTTGACAGTAATCCCTCTTTAAATTGCTCAACTGTTTCAAAAGAAGTATTTCCTCCTGTTGGCGATAATATTGCATAAAGGACGAATGAGATCACGAAAGCTGGAATTGTTGTCCAACCCATATTTTTAATATGCTCGAAAAGATCTACGCCAACCGTACCAGATGCAAGATTTGTTGTATCCGATAGCGGAGACATTTTATCACCAAAGAAAGCTCCTGAAACAATCGCACCAGCTGTTATTGCTAATGAGATGTCCATTGCACCGGCAATTCCCATAAAGGCAACGCCCACAGTTGCTACAGTAGTTAAAGAACTACCAACAGAAACACCAACGATACTACAAATCAAAAATACGATTGCAAAGAAAAAGCTTGGTGAAACCGTTAAAAAACCGTAATAGATGAGCGTTGGAATTGTGCCGCCCATAATCCAGCTTGAAATTAGAATACCAATAAAGAAGAAAATAAAAATTGCTCCAAGTCCAGCACTTGCACCTGCAACCATCCCAGCTTCAAGCTCACGAAAAGGAACTTTTTTTAGTAATCCATAGGCAAGTAAAAGTGAAATCACAAGAAAAATAGGTATATGGGGTGTTGCTTTTAAATACCCAATACTGAATGCCATCGTGGCAATAATTAAAAGTATAATAAAGCTTGCCTCGATAAATCGAGGGTTACTCTTTGCTTCTATTCGAAACATGCTAATCCTCCTACTAGTTACTTCTTCGCTTCAACGCGGTGAAGCCTAAAAGAATTATAGCACGCTAATAAATTTTGTCAATTGACTGATAAATTTTGTTAATGAAATCGGTTGTATTTTTCTTTAATGGATACTGAAATAATCCCATGCATTTTTGACAATTAATGTACAAGTCATGATGATAAAAATAATACGCATCATTTTTGTCCCACGTTTCAGCGCAAATTTCGAACCCATGATTGCACCGAAAATCATGACGAAGCCCATAGGTAAACCGTATAAAAAATTTACCTTTCCTAATAGTAAAAACATAGCAAGTGCGGCTAAGTTCGATGTGAAATTAAAGGCTTTTGCATTGCCAGCAGCTTGCAAGAAATCATTTCCCATCATTAATAAAATAAAAATAAAAAAAGAACCAGTGCCAGGTCCGAAGAAACCATCGTAAAAGCCAACAGCAGCAAAAGCGCCAATAAAGGCTATTTTCTTCACAGTGCTTAATGTCCGTTCTTCAGGTTGTTGTCCCCAATCTTTTTTGAAAATTGTATAAGCGGTAACAAGGACGAGCATAACAAGCATTAGAGGCTTTAAAATAGCTGGTGAAACGAGATGCACGGTGTATGCACCAATGAATGAACCAATAAATATAAAAGGCATTATTTTCTTATTCTTTTTAACATCAACCTTGCCAGCTCGTAAAAAAGTTAACATGCTAGTCCCGTTGCTAATTGTATTGGCGAGTTTGTTTGTGGCAATTGCAGTACTTGGAGGTAAACCAACTGCCATAAGCGCAGGTAATGAAATTAATCCACCGCCACCGACAATCGCATTTAACTTCTTTCAGCAAATGAATGCGGTTTTAAGTCACTTTCCAGCGGGTGTCCAAACATCCGCTGAAAGAAGTTAAAGCCTCCGGCGGATGTCACAGAATCGGAAAGGAGTTCTTTGTGCAAGCACAAAGCCGATTCCGGACGCAATTATGCCGAGGCATAATTGATAAAGGATGCGATAAAGCCAAGTACTAAAAGTATTACAAGTGATAGTAAATCGATCTCCATATGTATGATACTCACAACCTTCTTTACGCATATTGTGTAAGTTACACTTTTCTTATTACAGTACTGCGAATTGTAATAAATGACAATGGAGGAATGTAAATATCGTTTACAATTCCTTAACATTGAAAACGATGAAAAAATAGAAGGAAAAAAAGTTTTTTCAAGTATTTTTATAAAAATGAAAGAAAAAACGGTAATATTTGAAGAAAAATCGATAATTTTTGTTACTGAGTTTCCAACGTTTTCAACTTGGAAAAGTACCTAAAAATAATTGTGGCGAATTTTATATTACATTTTTGTAAATTCAACTATTTTATGTTTAAAAATCTGTAGAATTATGTGAAAGTTTTGTTATGATGATTGCAGAAATCGACAATATTCATTCAACAGGAGGAACATGATGTTCAACTCAAACAAGCAAGATCCATTTTTCAAAGCATTATTAAACATTTCTAAAAATGTCAAAGAAGGTATTTACTATGCACATAATGCACGTATTCAAGATATAGATGCACTAAAAGAAATCGCAGACACAATGAAGCAATATGAAACAAGTGGAGATAAATTAATTCACGAGCTTATCGTTATGCTAAATAAATCATTTATGACACCTATTGAGCGTGAAGATATTTTATCACTTGCCAATAAATTAGATGATGTCATTGATGGTATGGAAGGCTGTATTGCTCATTTTGATATGTATAATTTAACAGAAGTTACAGATCCGATGCGCCAATTCTTAACATATATCGCGAAAAGTACAGACGAAATGGTTCAAGCAATGGAGTTATTAAATAGTAAAAAGCTTGTTGAAATGCGTAAACATGCTATTCAAATAAAGGACTACGAGCGTGAATGTGATGAAATTTTCCGTTCTTCTATGAAGCAATTATTTATTCAAGAAAAAGATCCGATGCGCATCATCGTCTTCAAGAGTATATATGAACAATTTGAAGATATTGCAGACTGCTGCCAAACTGTAGCAAACACAATTGAAACAATAATTATGCGTAACGCGTAAGATGGAGTGTAAGAAATGGATACGATATTACTGATAACAATATTAGTCGTTATGTTCGCACTTGTGTTTGATTTTATTAACGGCTTCCATGATACAGCCAACGCAATAGCAACTTCTGTATCAACCAGAGCATTGAAGCCACGTACAGCAGTATATATGGCTGCCCTTATGAACTTCGTTGGAGCTATTACATTCGTTGGGGTAGCAAAAGCATTAACAAAGGATATTGTAGACCCGTTCAGCTTAAATGCTTTTGATGGAGATATTACAGGTTCTGTCGTTATTTTAGCGGCATTATTATCAGCGATTACTTGGAATTTAGTAACATGGTACTTTGGAATTCCGTCTAGTTCATCGCATACATTGATTGGTTCTGTTGCAGGTGCTGCAATTGCAGCGGCAGGCTTTAATGTATTGAACTATAGCGGCTTTATAAAAATTCTTCAGGCACTTATTTTCTCACCAATACTTGCGTTTGCAGGCGGTTTCTTAATGATGACTTTAATGAAAGTTTTATTTAAGGATACAAATTTATATCGAACGAATAAAGGCTTCCGGACAATGCAAATTGGTACAGCCGCTTTACAATCATTTACACACGGTACAAACGATGCGCAAAAAGCGATGGGGATTATTACGCTCGCTTTAATTGCAGGAGGCTTGCATCATACAGACGATATTCCTCTATGGGTACGTTTTGCAGCAGCATGTGCGATGGGTCTTGGTACTTCTGTAGGTGGTTATAAAATCATCAAAACAGTCGGCGGCAAGATTATGAAAATCCGTCCAGTAAACGGGGTAGCAGCAGACCTTGCTTCTGCATCCATCATCTTCGGTGCGACATTAATTCACTTACCAGTATCTACAACACATGTTATTTCTTCATCTATCATGGGAGTAGGAACAGCACACCGTGTTAAAGGTGTTAAATGGGGCATGGCACGAAAAATCGTGACAACATGGGTAATCACCATGCCAATTTCAGCAGTCATGGCTGCAGCTATTTACTTTATTTTAAGTTTATTTTTCTAACATAGTGGGGGAATGCACAAATTGCGTGCATTCCTTTTTTGATTGATTAATTCGAATTGGGTAGAAAGAAAGCGACGGAAAGTCCGTCTAGAACGATGGAAAGAAAAGGCGAAGCGACGGAAGGCCCGAGCAGAACGACGGATGGGAAAGAAGGCGACGGAAAGGCAGGGTAGAACGACGGAAAGAAAAGGCGAAGCGACGGAAAGCCCGAGCAGACCAACGGATGGGAAAGAAGGCGACGGAAAGCTCGAGCAGAACGACAGAAAGGCAGATGTGGCTATTAATGAAATCAATAACTATACGGAATTAGAAGTCGATTATAAAGAAATTAAGAGTGGACGTAGTATTACTCACTTTGAAATCTATTGGTCTAAGGGCGAGGTGATTAGTGCAGCGAGTGCAAATCAACTGAATGAAATTTACAAGTACCTTAATGCGATTATGGAAGATACATTTAAAATAATAGGTATGAATGATACCGAGAAACGGGATAAAGGATTGAATTTATTAACATCCGCCAAGGAAATTGAACAAGAAATAGAATCCGAAGAAGTCTCTGCATCCAGGGCTGATTTTCTTATTACTAATTTAAAGAATATGCTGGCTCAAATAAATATACTATTTGTTGAAGAAAATAGAAAAGCACCCCAGTTTTATAATTGGCTTGAAGAACGAGATGAATAATATCATTTTAAATTATGTAGTACATGTTTAATAGTTCAATGTTAAAAAAGCCGAACTTAGTTTTTAAGCTAAGTGATATTGAGGAATTTATTGACCGAAATCCAAATCGTTAATTTATTAGCTAAAAGACCACTCAGTGTGAAGTGTGCTCAAAAGTTAGACACATATTAATTAAGCAAAATTGTAAGGATTAAGTTCGATATTGTACCAAAGCTGCGGAATACACATTAAATCGTGTACACGGATTAAAGGCTTTTCTATTCGATGGTCGAATTGAAATCGATAATAATCCAGCTGAAAATGCGATTCGTCCAAATGTGATTGGTCGTAAGAACTGGCTCTTTTCTGTTAGTGAAGCAGGCGCTAAAGCGAATGCCATCTGTTTAAGTTTGGCTGAAACGGCAAAAGCAAACGGCATCGATTTCTATCAATACCTAGTGACGTTAATGACAGAATTGCCAAATTTACTGATTCACCAGCAGCCAGAGATTTTAAATAATTACATGCCTTGGTCGAAAAAAATCCAAGCCACATGTGCAAAATAGCCATCTATCCGAAAAAAATTAGGATAGATGGCAATTCATCGTGTGTACCGAAAAGGTGCGCTTTTTTATATTTCGGGCTTACGACGTAATAGTTTAGCGCCAAGTTGAGCTTTTGCTGTATGGAATTGACCATATATTAATCCAATATCTTCTCTAGTTGACATACCCATGACTTGGCTACATGTAACTAATCCAGCTGCAAGGTCACCTGTTAGAGCAGCACTAATCTCTGGACATTAAATTTTGCACCAGGAGGAATATCCTCAATTCGTGCAACAGGTCTCTCTGGTGGTGCAGGAGGCAGAGCAACGCCGTTAGTTTTTAATATTTTTTCTAACTGTTTTGCTTCTTCTCTACAAGTGTCGATGATATCTTCGATAACTTTTCTTAAATCTTCATCACCAGAATGGTTGTAAAATGTTTGATACCCAGCTATGGAGCCATAATTCACTGTAAGATGTGTCCAGATACTAAATACTTCACCGTAGTGTAATGGTTCGTCTTTAGGGTTTACACTAAGTATTCCCATACTTGCACTTCCTTTCTTATTTGAACATTTTAAACATGGATATTATGGGTGAAAAAAGAAATAAAATTCGTTTTTTTAAGAAATATAATTGAGCTTCATACAATACTAAGTCCATTCATTGATTTTTTATCAGATACTTGTTGTTGTGCCTCTGCATTTTTATGACTGGACACTAATTAGATTTATTAAAACCAATCGTTATTGTTCAAGAAAGTAAACTATGTCCGATATTAAAAGTGAATATATTACAAATTCAGGAGGGCATAATGAATATTCAATTGGGAAGTACTAATTACCTTAGCACCCAAAAAAAAGATGGCTCTAATCGTTTATCAGATGATTTGTTTTTAGATAAAGATAAAAAGTCCAAAGCAACATATGAAATCAGAAAAGAGAACGGCTATATACGTCATTATGTAACAAAAGCAAATGGCGAAAAAGTCATGATTAAAGAAACAAAGATACCAAAATCTCAAGAAAATGAACAGGGTTCTAGCGATATAAAGGATATGATCACCGACATGCTTATGAATCAACTAACAAAAGTTTTGGATAAAGAACAATTCGATAAGTTTTCTAAAACAGGATTATCAGGTCAAAAAGAAAAACAGAAAGAAAAACAGATTGAAAAATATGCTACAAGTATTTAATTTGAATGAGGTTGATTTAGTTCCCGAAGCGTAGTTTAATACCTTAGCGTTGTAAATCCGCATTTTTTCTGCCCCCCATAATACTTACAGAGCTTAGCCTAGATACGTGTGGTATGTTTTTCACCCAAAATTTTTTCAATGTTAAAAATGGTCACGATTTATCCGTAAGCCCGAATTATAAAAAAATAGGCACACCTTTTCGGTACGCATCACGAATGGGGCTGGGACATAACTAAATGGTTCCTTCATAAAGCCGAATAATCTCTAAATTAACAAAACACGCTAAATAGAAAAACCGAACTTTTCCGAAACACTTCATGAGAGTTTCATTGGATAGTTCGGTATTTTTGTTGGCTGAAACACATTTGTCCCAGCCTCATTTCTTACGATTAGTCAACCTTATTTAAAGAATAATTTATATTTTTATGAGTGTGAAGTTGTGAGGGATATCCCTCACAACTTCACACTCATTTTTAGATACGCCAAAGAGACCTGACGAATTTTATTTTTTTCGAAAGGTCATTATGATATAGTTCTATGTAGGTGATTACGATTTCTGAGCTGGTAGTGCGGACTCATAATCGTAAAGAATGCCACGCGTCAGTAACTGAAATGTCACTTTCAGAAACTTATTGATGCAGGCGATGATCGCAACCTTATGAGGCTTCCTCTGAGGTTGCTTTTTTAATTTGTAGTAATAGTCCACAAAATGATTCGGTTTTCCTTTAGCCATAAGCATGGCGCACACCATAAAATATAAAATCTTACGTAGATGTTTGTTTCCTCGTTTATTAATCCTGTCTCGATATTGCGTATTCCCAGACTGGTACCGCATAATATCAATGCCTGCGTAAGCGTTCAGTTGTTTCGCATTTTGAAAACGGCGGATGTCACCAACTTCTCCAATTAATCGGCACGCCGTTGAATCGCCAACCCCAGGAATCGAACGAAATACTAGATATTCTTTTCGTCCTTTCGACAATTCCACCATCTGTTTCACAAGCGCATCTTTCTTCTCTAGTAAATCCGCAATGCGAGCTGCGTAATCTCGTGCTTGATCACAACGAAAATCTGTGGGTTTAATCGCCGGGTAACTATTTTCAGCTGCTTCTAATAATGTAATAGCTTTAGCCTCCGCACGCATTAGCGATAGGTTTTTTCGCGTATTGACCTTTAAACGATTTTTAATAATCGTTTTTGAATGGGCCTGTAAAAGTGCAGGGTGAGGATATAGTTGTACAATATTTAAAAATAGTGCTGAACTCGGTGTAATCAGCTTTTTTCTAATTCTGGAAAACTCAGCTGTAAAATGGCATGCATTCTACTTTTGAGTAAAATGATTTCTTCCTTTTGTTGCGAGTATGAGTCGGTTAGGTTATTCCTTATCTCATGAACGCCTGGCACCCTCATGGTTGGATAACATCAATAAAAAATATTCAACCCCTAGTCGTGCAGTTTTATTAGTGGGATCGATTGCAGTAATAGGTTTATTGTTAAGTTTTATTTTTCACATTGAATTAGACCAGCTAGTGTTTATTCCTAACTCTTTAGCGATCGCCACCTATGTTGTTGGTACAGCAGCAGGAGTTAAGTTGATTACAAATGTTTTGGGTAAGGTGTTAGCTGCGATATCTTGTATACTATGTCTAGCGGCTTATCCTTTTATCGGCTCTTTTATCGCGATTCCAATTATTGTGGCTCTTTCATGTATCGGGTATATCACTTGGAGAGCAAAAAGAGAGAAATATCATACTAAAGAAACGTAGTTAATTCTTTCTTCAGTCTCTCTAATATAATAATATAGGGATGGTTCTATTGTTCCTTATTCTAAAGCTACATCGATAGATTGGAATAAGAATTGATAACTACTTTATCATCTTTTGATGATTTTAAATTAATCGTTACACAATCATAAAAGATTGAAAGGCTTAGGCGTTATTCCTAAGCCTTTTTGAGGTTTTCAATGAAAAAAGTTATGAATATAGCATTGGTTTTATGTATTCAAAAAGACTCCAAATGTAGGGAAAAAAGAATCTTTTTAAGTTGTTTAATTCTTATTGAACTAACCGTGCAGCATTCCTGTTTGAAGGATGTTCGATGTCTTGAAAGAAAAGGAGCCCTCTAGTATGATGCATGAGTGTCAACGACCATTGACCCATCATCAAACAAGGAGGACTCCTTTATGCATTCTAAATGGAATAATAAAATTAATCAAGTAACTGAAAATACACTCGTTATTGGTATGGATATTGCCAAGCATATTCATTACGCATGCTTTGTCGATGAACGCGGGCGAGTAATAGAAAAAGCTTTTGCCGTACATCAATCGAAAGAAGGGCTTCGAAAACTTGTATGAAAAGATTCTTCAAACGATGAAGGAAGCTAAGAAAACTGAAGTAATAATAGGGATTGAGCCTACAGGCCACTACTGGATGAACTTAGCCTATTTCTTAGATCAATACGGAATCCCACTAGTCATCGCTCGCTTATTAAAGGATGGACGTTTCAGTTATCCACGTATACTGAAAGACATTGAAGCTGAGCTTCGCATTGGTTCTACTCTTCGTTCAAAATTGACGGAGGATTTGGCTAGTATCAAAAACCGAATCATCCGTTGGCTTGACCGCTACTTTCCAGAGTTCTCAAGTTTTTTCTAATTTCGGGAAGATGGCACTTGTAACACTAGAAATGACACCATTACCAAAAGATATTAAAGAGAAAACAGCTGAAGAGCTGGTCTTTCTTTACCGACAGGTAAAGGGAATGAGAGCTCCACAGTTACCGAAAGCCAAGCTTCTCATAGAAGCCGCGCAAAACTCTATCGGACTGACAGAAGGAACACAGCTGGCCCAACATGAAATCGCCACGCTCTTACGTCAGTATCGGTTATTAGAAACCGAAATTGAAACTTTAAATGAACAATTAGCAGCAATGGCACAAATAACAATTGAATATGAAATACTGGCTTCAATTCCTGGTTTAGGAGACGTGACAATCGTTGATTTACTATCAGATGTAGGAAGCTTCTCACTTTATGAAAATCCACGCCAACTCATAAAACTAGCGGGATTAACATTACGTGAAAGTTCGTCTGGTCAACATAAGGGACAAAAATATATCTCTAAACGAGGACGAAAGAAGCTTAGAAACACTCTATTCAAGGTTATAGTCCCGCTTATTCGTCATAACGAAGCGTTTAAAAAGCTTCATGAATATTACACAACAAGACAACAAAATCCCTTAAGGGGAAAGCAATCAATGGTGATACTCCGTGGTAAACTACTGAAGGTATTACATGGCATATGCAAAAAGAAAGTCTTTTTTAACGAACAACATATGATGAATGACCTCTATTGTCTCGCAGAGGCAGCGTAATTAATTCTTTCATCGAACTATAAAAGAAGGATGACACGGAGAAGCCAGCAAAATAACTAAACTCAGACTATGAGTCTCCGGTGCAGCATAGCAGGCCTCTGCCTTATGAATAGACCGAACGAAGGAATGTAAGCGCAAATGACGCTAAGCGACATGGGAGGGTACGTCGTCATAAGTATTGCAGAGATCCATTGTGCATCACATAGTGGATTAAAAAGCTAATGATTTCCATTAGTTTTAGCGAAGCGTACACTCAGGTTGTAAATTATAACTATAAATTAAAAATACTGTTTATAAATCAAGTGATAAAATATTTTTTCTTCATCACGAAGTGGTGGAAACAGTTGATACATCAATGTTTATAGAGGGAGGTTAGTTCAACAGTGTTGTTTAACTTGTGTTCAACAATCGGACCAGATAGTGAAGTAAAAACTAGGAAGACAACAGATATTAAAATCCGTTGTCTTTTTGTTTGTTTATGAAGCATTCCTGCTTTGAAATCTTTTATAAGGTAGTATGGAAACCAAGAGCAGTAAAACACCAAACAGCACAAATAAAGCAGAACCAGGCAGTACATGATACAATGCGGAGGACATTCCACCAAGCGCCATGCCTGAATAACGGACGAAGTTAAAAACTCCTAAAGCTGTTCCTCGGTGCTCGCTGTACTCATTGCTAATAAGCGTCGAGAATAGGGGAGCAGAAAACCCAACCATAATTCCATAACCAAATAAGATAATACTTAACCCCACAAGTGATTGAGCGTGAAGTACACCAAATAGTATGACCTGCAATGGCATAAAAATTAACAGTGAGATAAACAAAGTATTTAGGGATATTTTTTTCTGCAACCTTTTAAATAACATACTTCCGACAATCATGCTGACTGTCAAAGGTAAATATAGTAATCCAATGAACTGTAAAGATACATGATAATGATCATGGAGCAAGACAGGCAGATAGACGAGAATAGCAAAATAGATGAAAAACACTAAAAAACTGACGATCATAATACTTGTTCCAATATAATGGGAAAAGACTGCCTTATAGGCATGGATAAATCCCTTGGACTGTTTTTCGTCAGTTTCATCCTGTTTTTCACTTGGCAGCAGATAAACAATGAACATCAGCAAGGAAACCGCCATAATCAAAAGAAAAAGGAAAATTCCCTCATAACCAAAAAACTCTCCAATAAAACCTCCAACCACAGGTGAAACGGCGGGAGCAAGGGTAAGCAGGATTTGATATGTTCCCATGGCACTTCCTCTTGCTTCACCTTCAAATAACTGTGCAATCATACTAATTGCAACTAAAGGGATTATCCCGGCCCCGATTGCCTGAATCATTCTGAAAAGCGTAAACAACGTAAAACTGTTGGTGTAAGTACAAATGACTGCTGATACGCCCATCAAAAGAAGGCTAATGAGCAATAATCTTTTTTTATTTTGATGATCAACCACTGTTCCCAGAACAATCTGTATCACCGCAATAATAAAGATAAAGCTACTGACCGTAAAATTCACCCAGCTGATGGATACTTCAAACGAATCCCGAATAAGGGGAATGATCGGCGTATAGATGTTCTGGCTTAAAGAAGCAAAAAACGTGCTAATACTCAGGGCAAATAAGACAAAAGATTTTTTTGAGCTACACTCTTTTGCATATTTATTCTCCAAATGGAACGTCATCACCTTTTAGTTTGTCAGTAATCATTTCTAAAAAAGTTATAATGGTTTCTAACTCGTCTGTATTGAAACTATCCAATAGGCGCAAATATCGATTCCTTACCTTCTCATGCAATTGATCGTGGATAGAGGCAAGTTGCTTCCCGAAATCAGTAAGGAGATAGTGAACTTCTTTTTGATTGGTCTCCTGTCTGGTCTCGACAATAACGTTCTTCTCTAGCATTTTTTTGATTGCCTTTGTAATGGCTGGCTTGGAGACGTTTAACGTTTCCGAAAGGGATGTATTATTCGCAGATCCCTGCGCCTTGATGGCTGAAACAATGTGTAATTGAGTGAGAGTCCAATCCATAACAATGGAGTTTTCTTCATTTTTTTTACTGAAGCTTTTACTCTTTTGAACGGCTTCTCTTTCTTTGATAAATTGTTGCAAAGCATTCAACGCTTTCTTCTTTTTGTCTAAATGATTCATAATGTATCACCTAACTTTTTGTTTATTTTTAACTAGTTAACAATATTAGTTTACCAGTTAACAAAAAGAGGTGTCAAGTGTAAATTAACTGTTAAACAAACGGGCGCGATTGTTTAATAAGCGTCGCTGTTCTTCTTAAACTCCCATGAAAGAACGAAATAATCTTTCATTCTCTGTGGTGTATCGCTGGTTTTTGCGCTACATGGCTGGCTAACGGAGCAGGTTTGTTGTGCGAAATGTTCCTAGTTCAAATGGATGATGGTTACATTAATCCGGTAAAGGCTAGGCAGTTCCTTTCGGAATTGAAGGGTTATATCGAAGAATCAAATGATAGGGTAACGCCTAGAAGGGTTCTCTCTTAATCGAATAGCACTTGATTTAGTAAGAATGAAAGTGTTATAAGCTTGGCGAAAAGGCGTGAGAATTTACCGTAACAGTTCGGCTGACGAAAGCCTACCCGCGGGGGTGGTGTAAATCATGATGCTTGAGTTGAATGAATATGGTGAGAATGCGAATGAACCTAAAAGAAAAGGTTAAGCTGACAAACTTCTGAATGTACGGGTCTATAACTGCGATACATAGAAATGTGTATGTTACCAAATTGTGAGGTTAGATGTGGGTGAGTAAGACTAGCTAATATGAAAATCCATGATACGTTATAGGCGTATGAATGCTAACAGGCTTACAGGA